>VBCZ01000225.1:5523-7686 GCA_005889025.1 Betaproteobacteria bacterium | reverse complement strand
CGCTGTTCGACGCGATCATCAGTGCGGTCAGGATCGTCAACCAATAGACAAGCAGGCCCAGCACGCCCGTCGTGTCTGTTTCGCCGCCGCCCTGGCGCAGGAAGCCGTCGATGCCCGCCCGCTCGGTGAGCACATTGAAGTTGATGGCGCGCAACGCCTTGACGACCGCGAAGCGCACTGCCTTCGCGATCAGCCAGCCGGCGACCAGGATCACGATCGCGAGCAGAACCCGCGGAAAGAACTCGCCGATCTGCACGAGAAAATAGCGCACCGGCTCCCACATCATGTCGATTCGTTCCATCTCGATCTCCTGTCAATCCCGCCGGGCGCTTTCCCAGACATCTTCAAGGCCCGCGAGCGGAATGCGCACCCAGTCCGGACGGTTATCCACTTCGTAGCCGACCTCATAGAATGCCTTGTCGACCTCGAACAGATCGATCAGCTGCCGCATGTCGTCCCACGATCCATAAAGCGGCGAGCCTTGCGTGTTATCGCGATACGCATGCAGGAACGCCTGCCGCCGTCGGGACGCTCGACGGTTGCATGCGCAAGCGCCTGGTAGCGCGCGTAGTTGAATGATCGCAGCATCCCTGCGACATCCTTCGCGGCAGGCTGCTTGTGCCTGCGCTCGGCGAGCGAGCGCGCCGGTTCGCCCTCGAAATCGGTGATCACGAAATCGTTTTGAACCAGCAGCACCTGTCCGAGGTGATAGTCGCCGTGGACCCGCGTCTTCATCACCTGCGCTTTGGACGGCGCAAGCGTTTCGACGTAATTGAGCAGGTCCGACCGCCGCGCCAGCAGTAGCTCGGCTGCGACACGGGTCGAGGCATCCAGAGTCGATCGTCTCTGTTCCAGACGGTCCATCGCCGCCGACGCCGATTCGTGTGCGTGGCGCGCCCATGCCATGACATCGCGCGCATCCGCCGGCTCGGGATCGAACGCCGGGTCGCCGATTTTCTTCGACAAGGCGATGTGAAGCTCGGCGGTCCGCTGTCCGAGCGTGCGCACCAGCGCGAGGTAGCCTCCGTGAACATCGCCCGGGTCTCCGACTGGCGCAGTGCCGCCGCGCTTCTGTTCCAGGAATTGCTCGACGTAATTGAGCGTGTACGCCCACGCGTCACCCTGGTTGTCGACGTATCCCTGCAGCAAGGCCAGCGTGGTCGGCGTTCCGTCGCTCGCGACGTACTCGACTGCGCCGGCGATCGGCACGCCATGCGCGAAGGGCACGATCTCCGTCAGGAAGCGCCCGATCTCGCGCTCGGGGTTGATTCCCGGCTGAACTCGCCGGTACGCCTTGAGTAGCAGGCGTTCACCGATCGCAACCACCGTGTTGCTGCTTTGCGCACCCAGCGGACGCACCGGCAGCTCCGCGTAGTCGCCGCCGGCGAGCCCTGTGAAAAGCGATCCGCGCACGAAACGCAGCGTTCCCTGCGCGCAGCGCACTTCCCGCCCGGTCCCGATCGCGACCACGAGCGCGCGGCAGAACGCGTCGTCGGCGAGGGCGTCGACAAGGACGCCAACACGCGCCTGCTGGCGTATGCGCGCGATGGTCGCGCCTTGCATCGCGCGCAGCCGCTCCTCCCCGGCGTCTTCCCACATCAGCGTCAGCGGCAGAAAGTAAGTTTGCGGATCGCCCTGCTCGCGCTCGGCGCGCGCGAGCGTCACCAGCCATGTTGCGCCCTCCTTGCCCCATTCTGCGGAGTCGACTAGCGCAACGCGCTTTAGCTTGTCGCCCTTGCCGGCGTACCACCGTTGCGTTGCGACGTACGGGGGAAGGACGTCGCGCTCGAGCTGCGCGCGCACTTTTTCGGCCAGAGCAATGCGCCACGGCACGACGCGGTCGCGGAACAGGCTCTGCCATCCGTCGAACAGCACGAGGATCGGAAGCTCGTCGCGCGGCGGGCGCTCGTCGCGGTGCGCAGGCAGCTCCTCGCCCTTGGCGAGCCTGAACCACATGAATCCATGCCCCGGCAGCGTGAGCACGTACGGGGTGTCTGCGATCGGCGGAAAATTCGCGCGTCCCATGAGCTCGACCGGCACGCGCCCCTTGTGCCGTGCCAGGTCGAGCTCGACCGGCTGCGCCGAGCGCGCGAGGTTGGCCACGCACAGGATGAGATCGCCGCCGTACTCGCGAAGATAGGCCAGGATCTTGCGGTTGGCCGG
>VBCZ01000225.1:0-5504 GCA_005889025.1 Betaproteobacteria bacterium | reverse complement strand
TTCGCGCGCCTGCGCCTCGACGTTCACCGCCTGGTAGCCGTAGATCGGGTCCATGATCGGCGGCAGATAGAGCCGCTGCGGGTCGGCGTTGGAGAACCCCGCATTGCGCTCGGGCTGCCATTGCATGGGCGTGCGCACACCGTCGCGATCGCCGAGATAGACGTTGTCGCCCATGCCGATCTCATCGCCGTAATAGATGAACGGCGATCCGGGCATCGACAGGAGCAGACTGTTCATCAGCTTGATCTTGTCCATGTCATTGTCGAGCAGAGGTGCCAGGCGCCGGCGTATGCCGAGGTTGAGCCGCGCGCGCGGGTCGGCCGCGTATGTCTGGTACATGTAGTCGCGCTCCTTGCTGGTCACCATCTCCAGCGTGAGCTCGTCGTGATTGCGCAGGAAGATGGCCCACTGGCAGGACTCCGGAATGTCCGGCGTCTGCGCCATGATCTCGGTGATGGGATAGCGGTCTTCCTGCGCGATGGCCGAGTACATGCGCGGCATCAGCGGAAAGTGATATGCCATATGGCATTCGTCGGCGTCGCCGAAGTATTCGCGCACGTCTTCGGGCCACTGGTTGGCCTCGGCCAGAAGAAGCTTGCCGGCGTAGTGCTCGTCGATCAGTGCGCGGATCTGCTTGATGACCGCGTGCGTCTCGGGAAGATTTTCATTGTTGGTTCCGTCGCGCTCGACGAGGTACGGAATCGCGTCCAGCCGGAAACCGTCGACGCCCATGTCCAGCCAGAAGCCCATGACCTTGAAAATGGCCTTGAGCACCCTGGGATTGTCGAAGTTGAGATCCGGCTGGTGGCTGAAAAAGCGGTGCCAGTAGAACTGCTGCGCGAGCTCGTCCCAGGTCCAGTTCGACTTCTCGGTGGCGGTGAAAATGATGCGAGTCCCGGCGTAAAGGCTCGGGTCATCGGTCCAGACGTAATAGTTGCGCTTGTCGGATCCCTTGGGCGCGCGCCGCGCCGCCTGGAACCACGGATGCTGGTCGGAGGTGTGGTTGACGATCAGCTCGGTGATGATGCGCAAGCCCCGGCGGTGCGCTTCGCGGACGAACTGGCGAAAGTCCGCCCTCGTCCCGTACGCCGGCGCGATGTTGTGATAATCGGCGACGTCGTAGCCGTCGTCCTTCATCGGCGACGGATAGAACGGCAGCAGCCACACCGTGTTGACGCCCAGATCGCGAATGTAGTCGAGCTTTTCGGTGAGCCCTGCGACGTCGCCGATGCCGTCGTTATTGGAGTCGAAAAACGCCTTTAGGTGCAGCTCGTAGACGATCGCATCCTTGTACCAGAGGGAATCGTCGGCATCGGCGGCCGCGACGATCGCTGCGGTGTCCTCGTCGGCTGAAGCTCTTCTGTTCATGGTGAAAAATGCTTAAGCGAAATAGTCGAAATCTTGTTCGCTGCGCACGCGGCGGCGCAGCCGGAAGATATGCGCCGGCGAGCGTGCGGGATCGAGCAGCACGAAATTGCGTCGGCCGTTCCACAGGTAGCGCGCGCCGCTGAGCAGATCGTGCATCTGATAGGCCGTGGCGGCGTCCACGCCGAGGTGGTCCAGATCGAGATCGACCCATCCCGACTGCGGGTGCGCGGGATCGAGGTTGACGACGGCCACGACGATATTGTCGAGATTTTCGGTCGACTTGGCATAGCAGATCAGCTGATCGTTGTCGACCGGGAAGAAGCGCAGGCGCCAGTCGTGGTGGAGCGCTTCGTTATCGCGTCGTGCAGCGTTGATGCGGCCGATGAACTCGGCAAGATTGTCCTGCCGCGCGAGATCCCATTGCCGCAACTCGTATTTTTCCGAATCCAGGTATTCCTCGCTGCCGGCCTCGCGCGGCGAATGCTCCATAAGCTCGAACGCGGGCCCATAGAGGCCGTAATTCGCGCAAAGCGTTGCCGCGAGCACGACGCGAGCCATGAACGCGGGCTGACCGCCTACTTGAAGATATTCGGACAGGATATCCGGTGTGTTCGGCCAGCAGTTGGGCCGGAAATATTCGCGGCCCGGAGCCGAGCTCAACTCGGTGAAGTACTCGACGAGCTCCTGCTTGGTGTTGCGCCAGGTGAAATAGGTGTACGACTGTGTGAAGCCGAGCTTCGCCAGCCTGTGCATGACTTTCGGGCGCGTGAATGCCTCCGAGAGAAAGATCACGTCCGGGTGCTCGCTCCTGATACGCCCTATCACCCACTCCCAGAACGGGAACGGCTTGGTATGCGGATTATCGACGCGAAAAATGCGCACGCCTTCGCCACACCAGAACAGAAAGACTTCGAGGAGCGCCTGCCACAGCGCCTGCCAGTCGTCGGATTCGAAGTCGAACGGATAGATGTCCTGGTATTTCTTAGGCGGATTCTCGGCGTATTGCACCGTGCCGTCGGGACGCCATCTGAACCATCGCGGATGGCTTTTGACCCAGGGGTGATCGGGAGCGCATTGAAACGCGATGTCGAGCGCGATCTCCAGTCCCCGCTCGCTCGCTCTCGCGAGCAGAGTCCTGAAATCGCCGAGCGTGCCGAGCTGCGGATGCACCGCGGTATGGCCGCCTTCCGCCGCGCCGATCGCCCATGGACTGCCGACGTCGTCGGCCGCGGTGACCAGCGTGTTGTTGCGGCCCTTGCGTTGCTCGCGGCCGATCGGATGAATCGGCGGCAGATACAGCACATCGAAGCCCATCGCGGCCACGTAGGGCAGGCAGGCCGCACAGTCGGCGAACGTGCCGTGCACGCCGGCGTTCGGGCTGCATGAGCGGGGGAAGAGTTCGTACCAGCTGCTGTAGCGCGCCCGCTCGCGGTCGACGCTGACGCGAAGCTCGAACGGCCAGGTCACGGCGCGGGTGCGGTCCGGATATCGCGCAGCCACTTCGCTCAAGCTTTTGTCCAGCGCCAGTGCCTGAAGGGCTTCGATGTCGATTTCCGCTTTGAGCCGGCGAGCCCAGTCGGTGAGCCGGCGGCGGTCGGCGCCGCTCGCGCGCGCCGCGGCGGTTTCGATCAGATCGGCGCCGGCTTGGGCCGCGACGCGAATGTCGTCGGCGTCGATCCGGCGTGCAAAATCGTGGCGCCAGGATAGAAAGGCGTCGACCCAGGCGGTGACGGTGTAGACGTAGGTCCCGAGGCTTTCCACACCGAACGACCCGCGCCAGCGATCGTTTCCCAGCGCCTTCATCGCTACGCTCTTCCATGCCCTCTGTTCGGCGCGGCGATGCAGGACGAGGCAGGCGACGACGTCGTGCCCGTCGGCGAAGCAGTCGGCTTCGACATCGACCTGCTCGCCTGCGACGCGTTTGATTGGAAATCGCCCGCAGTCGACGCTCGGGGTGACCGCTTCGATGACTGCGCGGACGCGGCGGTCGTCTGTCGTCACGCGGCGCTTGCTCATCGGTTCGACTCGCCGGACACATCGCTCTTGAAAAGGACCATTCCGAGCGGCGGCAGCGTCAGCGCCAGCGAATGGCTGCGTCCATGCGCGGGGATGGGTGCGGCTTCGACGCCGCCGAGATTGCCCATGCCGCTGCCGCCATAGATGGCGGCGTCGCTGTTGAGGAGCTCGCGCCAATAGCCTCCGCCGGGCACGCCGACGCTATAGTTGGTCCGCGGCACCGGAGTGAAATTGCAAACGGCGAGGATAGGCGGCCCTGTGCCGGGCCGGCGCAGGAAGGAGAGCACGCTTGACTCTCGGTCGTTGGCGTCGATCCACTCGAATCCCGCACCGTCGAAGTCCTGCTCGTAGAGCGCGGGTTGGCGGGCGTACAGCGCGTTGAGGTCGCGCACCCAGCGCTGAGCGCCGGCGTGCTCGGGAAATCGAGTGACCCACCACTCGAGGCCTTGTTCATGCGTCCATTCGCGGCGCTGGCCGAACTCGCTGCCCATGAACAGGAGCTTTTTGCCCGGGTGCGCCCACATATAACCGAAGAGGAGCCGCAGGTTGGCGAACTGCTGCCAGGTGTCGCCCGGCATCTTGCCGATCAGCGAGCCCTTGCCGTAGACGACCTCGTCGTGCGAAAGCGGAAGCACGAAGTTTTCGAAGAACGCGTACCAGATCGAGAAAGTGATGCGGTCGTGGTGATACTTGCGATTGATCGGCGCCTCGCGCACGTACTCCAGCGTATCGTGCATCCATCCCATGTTCCACTTCATGCCGAAACCCAGGCCGCCCGAGTGAACCGGGCGCGACACCATCGGCCACGACGTCGATTCCTCGGCGATGGTCTGCACGTCCGGATAGTCGCGGTACACCGCCTGATTCATCGTGCGCAGGAACTCGATGGCCTCGAGGTTCTCCTTTCCACCGGACGGGTTCGGAATCCATTCGCCGGATTTACGGGCGTAGTCGAGATAGAGCATCGAAGCGACCGCGTCGACGCGCAGCCCGTCGATATGATAGGCGTCGAGCCAGAAAAGCGCGCTCGACAACAGGAAAGCGCGGACCTCGTTGCGTCCGTAGTTGAAAATCGCGCTGTTCCACTCCGGATGGAAGCCTTGCCTGGGATCGGCGTGCTCGTAGAGATGCGTCCCGTCGAACCAGGCCAGGCCGTGCGCATCGGTCGGGAAATGCGAAGGGACCCAATCGAGGATCACGCCGATGCCGTGCGCGTGCAGCGTGTCGACGAGATGCATGCAGTCCTGCGGCGTGCCGTAGCGCGCGGTCGGAGCGAAGTAACCCGTCGTCTGGTAGCCCCACGAACCGTAGAACGGATGCTCGGTGATCGGCATGAGCTCGACATGCGTGAAGCCCATGTCGCGCGCGTATTCGGCCAGCGGTTGCGCGATGTCGCGATAGGTAGGCAGGCGGTTGGTTTCGCCGCGCCGCCACGACCCCAGATGCACTTCGTAGATCGACATCGGCGCGCCAAGGGCGTTGTGCTCCCGGCGACTTTGCATCCACTCGGCGTCGCCCCACTCGTAGTTGAGAGACCACGCGCGCGAAGCCGTCGCAGGCGGCGCCTCGGCGAAGAATGCGTAGGGGTCGGCCTTGTCCATCGTCTGCCCGGTGCGCGCGGAAGCGATCCTGTACTTGTAGGCTTGCCCGCGCTTGACTCCCGACACGAAGCCCTCCCAGATGCCGGAACCGTCCTGGCGCACGGTGAGTACGGCCTGGCCCGCGTCCCAGCCGTTGAACTCGCCGATGACCGAAACACGTTCGGCGTTCGGAGCCCAGACCGTAAAGGACGCTCCGGATTGCCCCGCAACTTCGTCGAGGTGACAGCCGAAGGCGCGGTAGAGCCGGGCGTGGGTTCCTTCGCGAAACAGATAGACGTCGTGGTCGGAGAGCGCGTTATCGCGTTTCGCGAGTGCAGCGCGAGTCGCGGGATTGCTGTCGGAAGCGCTGAGGACGGGGTTGCGCATGGGTTGTTGGAAAATCGGAGCCTTGCGCTAATTCCAGAGCATCAGCCCGAGCTCGAAAGGGTGGGTGAGAAGCTCGTGCCACGGATATGCGCGGATACGGTACTCCAGCCGGCCGCAGAGCTTGGGCTTCAACTCCAGCGCGAAGCGGTGCTC
>VBCZ01000224.1 GCA_005889025.1 Betaproteobacteria bacterium | reverse complement strand
CCGGAAAGCGCGATCCTCGCGATCGGGCGCACCGTCGACACCCCGGTCGGGCGCGCGGGGCAGATCGTGCTGCGGCCGATGGCGACCCTGTCGCTGTCGTCGGACCATCGCATCGTCGACGGCGTGAAGGCGGCCCGCTTCATGGCGGACTTGCGCTCGGCGATCGAGCGCGCGGAGAATCTGCAATGATGCGGCGCATGCGCGGTGTGCGACCGAAGTCCGGTTCGAATCACCTCGGCGCCGGGAAAACAAAACTCACGTTGCGGTCACTTTGGAGACACGGATGAAAGTCGCATCGCGTCGCCGCCTGATCCTGGCAGCAGGACTTGCAGCCATCATCGTTGCCGCGGCCACCGGCGCGCAGGCACCCGATGGCAAACCGAATGGCAAGCTCGTCCTCTACACGTCGCAACCGGAGCGCGACGCCTCGCAAACCGTCGCTGCGTTCAAGCGCGTTTATCCGGCTGTCGAAGTCGAGGTGTTCCGCTCGGGCACGAGCGAAGTCATGGCCAAGCTTGCAGCGGAATTCTCCGGCGGAGGGTCGAAGGCCGACGTGCTGCTGCTCGCCGATGCGGCCAGCATGGAATCGCTGAAGAAGGAAGGACGGCTGCTTGCCTATCCCGACGCGAAAGTGGCCGGGCTCGATTCCGATACCTACGACGCCGACAGGACGTATTTCGGCTCGAAGCTCATCACCACCGGTATCGCCGTCAACACTTCGGCCAAGAGTCGGCCGACGTCGTGGGCCGACCTCGTCCGGCCGGAATACAAAGGTCAGATCGCGATGCCGAGCCCGCTGTATTCGGGCGCCGCAGCCATCATGCTCGGCACCATGACGACACGGCCGGATCTGGGCTGGACGTATTTCGAAAAGCTCAAAGCCGCCGATGCCGTCGCGGTCCGCGGCAACGGCGCGGTCCTGACCGCCGTTGCCAACGGCGAGAAATCGTACGGAGTGCTGGTCGACTTCATGGCGTTCAATGCCAAAGCAAAGGGTTCGCCCATCGATTTCATTTTCCCGATGGAAGGCACCCCGGCCGTGACCGAGCCCGTGGCGATCCTGAAGACGACACAGAACGCTCCCGCGGCGCGCGCCTTCGTCGATTTCATATTGTCGGATGAAGGGCAGAAGCTCGCGGTGTCGATGGGCTATATTCCGGCGCGGGCCAGCGCCGGGTCGCCGGCATGGCTTCCCCCCGGCACAAAAATCAAGCTCATGAACACGGACATCCCGAGAGTCGTTCAGTCGAACAGCGCCAACCTGAAGCGTTTCGCCGACATTTTCGGTAACTAGCGCATCGCGCCAGCGCCGCCGCGCACGCTTCATGCCCGACATCGCCGGCTTTCGCGAGCGCGCCGAGGAATATTCGCTGCTGTGGGCGCTCGTGCTCGTCGTCGGCGTACTGTCGCTGCTGCCGCTGGCGCGTCTGCTGATCGAAGGCATCGCTCCGGACGCAGAGCCCTCGACTGCCGCGCTATCGAGCGTGCTGTCGAGCCCGACGACGTGGATCGCCACGCAGCACAGCCTCGCGACGGCGCTGGGCGGCACCGTGCTCGCCGTGGCGATAGGCGGCACCGTTGCGCTACTGGTGTCGCTCACCGACATCCGGGGCCGCAACGCGTTTGTGTTCTGTTTCGTGATACCGCTGATGCTCGCGCCGCAAGTCGTCGCGCTGGCGTGGCTGCAACTCCTGGGGCCCTCGAGCACGCTTCTCAAAATGATCGGTCTCGCGCCCCCGCTGGGAACCCGCAACCCGCTCTACTCTCCCGGCGGCATCATCCTGCTGCTCGGGATCCAGTACGCGCCGCTCGTATTTCTCACGCTTCGTGCCGGACTGCGCACGCTGCCGCAGGAGCTGATCGAAGCAGGACTCGCCGGCGGTGCGAGGCCGCTCACCGTGGTGCGCACGATCGTGCTGCCGCTGATGACCCCACCCCTCGTCGCGGGAATCGCGCTGTGCTTCGTGTCGTGTCTGGGCAACTTCGGGGCCTGGGACCGGGGGTGCTTTCCGAGGTGGCGGTATTGTCGATGCTGGTCGGATTCATCGCCGTCCTCGGCATTCTTCTGCAGGATCTGGTGCTGGGGCGACGCGACTTCCGCATCACGACGACCTCGAACGCCGCGCGCCCGTTCGAGCTGCAGCGCTGGCGATCTGGCGTGGAAGCCGCGCTTTGGATCCTGTCGGTCGTTATCCTGTTTCTGCCTATCGCGGCGCTGGTTTGCACGTCGCTCGTTTCCGCAGCAGGCCTGCCGCTCAATTCCACAACGGTGACGCTGGACAACTACGCTTTCGTGTTGTTCGACCACGACGCCGCGCGGCGCGCATTTCGCAACAGCTTTAGTCTTGCGGCGACGGCGGCGGTCGTTATCGCCCTCATCGCCGTGCCGCTCGCGTATTTTCTGGTCTGGCGCCGATCGCGCGTGCTGCGCCTGATCAGCCTCGTGACCGAGCTTCCGTACGCGCTTCCCGGTGTCGTCCTCGCGATCTCGGCGATTCTCTTGTTCCTGAAGCCTCTGCCTCTCCTGCGCGTGTCACTCTACAACACGGTGTGGATCATTCTTTTCTGCTACCTCGCGCGTTTTCTGGCGCTCGGCTTGAGGCCCGTGGTCAGCGGCTACCATCAGCTCGATCGAACGCTCGAGGAAGCCTCGCAGATCGCCGGAGCGCGCCTGTTGAGGCGCATCCGCACCATCATCCTTCCGCTGGTCGCGCCCGCTGCCGCGGCCGGCGCATTGCTCATTTTTCTTACCGCATTCAACGAGCTCACCGTCTCGGCGCTGCTGTGGTCTTCCGGCGCCGAGACGTTGGGGGTTGTCTTGTTTTCGTTCCAGCAGGGCGGCGATTCGACCTATGCGGCATCGCTCGCGACGCTGACGGTCATTGTGAGCATCGCGCTCATGCTCTCGACGCTGCTCGTGCAGGGACTGCCGCGGGGCGTCCTTCCATGGCGCGACTGAGCATCGACCGGGTGAGCAAATCGTTCGGTGACTTTCGCGCACTGGACGATGTTTCGCTCGAAGTGCGTGACGGGGAGTTCGTCGCCGTCCTTGGCGCATCCGGATGCGGCAAGACCACACTGCTCCGGCAGATCGCCGGTTTCGACAAGCTCGACGCGGGACGCATCTTCATCGGCGACAGCATCGTTTCCTCTCAGACGAGGCACCTGCCTCCCGAGCGGCGTCGCATCGGCATCGTCTTTCAATCGTACGCGCTGTGGCCGCACATGACCGTCGCAGAGAATGTGGCTTACGGCTTGACGGTCGCAGGCATCAAGGACCCCGCGCGATCGCGCCGCGTCGACGCGGCCCTCAACCTGGTCGAGCTCCACGGCTTCGGCGAGCGACGCCCTGCCATGCTCTCAGGCGGCCAACGCCAGCGGGTCGCTCTCGCGCGTTGTCTGGTGACCGAGCCCTCGCTGGTGCTACTTGACGAACCGCTTGCCAATCTCGATGTTCATCTCCGCGCCTCGATGGAACAGGAGTTCGCGGATTTTCATGCGAGGACTGGAACGACGATGGTCTACGTCACGCACGACCAGGCCGAAGCGATGGCGCTCGCCGACCGCATTGCGGTCATGAGCAAGGGCCGGATATTGCAGGTGGCAACGCCTTCCCAGCTCTATCGCGAACCGGCGGACGCGGTTGTCGCCGCGTTTATCGGCGAAGGCATGATCGTGCCGGCCGAAGTACGGGCGGTGAAGGGCGACGGCACCTGCTGGGCGAGCCTGTATGGCTACAACACGCGGATGCGCTGCGACGTGTCGCAGACACTTATCGGAAAGGCACAAGCATGCCTGCATGCGGGCGATCTCAAAATCGCGGAGCGGCCGGATTCGGGTCTGCGTGTGCGTGTCGATCGCACGGTGTATCAGGGTGGCTATTTTCGTCTTTCGGTGCCCGAGCCATTCGACACTGCGCCCGGCGGAGTCATCGGCATCGACGTTCGCGGCGGATGGATCATTCCGTCGTCGACGCCTCCCTAAGGTAGAGGTCGCCAACGATGCGCGTCGACTTCTACGGCGGATTCGGAGAGAAAGGACGGACCTGCGTCGGCATCGAAAGCGACGGCTTCCGGCTGCTGCTCGATGCCGGCGTGAAAACCAGCGCGCGGGGCAGCGACGATTACTACCCGGCTATCTCTGCCGAGCGCCTGGAAAAAACCGACGTCATGATCGTGACTCACGGTCATGAAGACCATCTGGCTGCGGCGGGCTGGTGCATCGAACGCGGTTTCTCGGGCCGCATGTTCATGACGGACGAGACTCGTAGCGAAGCCGAGCCGTGCCTGGAGGCTTACGCCGGCACTGAACATCTGAATCTCTTTCGGCGATCGCGCGTCGACCGGCTCGGTCTCGGCAATGATGTCCTTCGGCTGGGTCCCTTGCGCATAGCCACCGGCCGATCGGGGCACATCGCAGGCGGCGTGTGGTGCTGTGTCGACGATGGGCGAGCGAAGTTTACCTACTGCAGCGACATCGTTCCTTCGAGCGGGATCTTCCCCATGGATCCGATACCCCGGTGCGAGGCCATCGCCATCGATGCCTCGTACGGCGACGACGACGTTCCGGCAGACAGGCGAGCGGCGCAAGTCTCGGCGTGGATTGCAGCGCAATCGGGGGGTTGTGTCCTGCCGACGACGCTTTACGGCCGCTCCTTGGAGCTTTTTGCGGTCATTCCAGGACGTGTCGCGCTGGCTCCCGGGATGCGCGAAGCGCTCGCCATGCAGATCGAAGGCGACGCTTGGCTTGTGCAAGGTAAGTCGGCCCTGCTGCGGGGGCGTCTTGATGCCGCCGAAGACTGGTGCGAAGATTCGACGCTGCCGCCCGCGGCGCTGCTTTGTCACGACGCGATGGGCATGGCGGGACCGTCGAAAAAAATTCTGGAAATGGCGCGCACCGAATCGCGCCCGACACTCTTCACCGGCCACCTGCCGAAGAACAGCAGCGGCGAGCGGATGGTCAGCGAAGGGCGCGCCGTGTGGATTCGGTTGCCCACGCACCCG
>VBCZ01000223.1 GCA_005889025.1 Betaproteobacteria bacterium | reverse complement strand
TGAGCCGTCGCACTTGTTGCGCCTTGAGGTAGTAGGCGTCGTAGTAACCGTGCGAGAGGACGTAGGTACCGACCAGAATGCGCCGCTTGACCTCAGGCCCAAAGCCTTCGGCGCGAGTCTTCTTGTACATGTCGTCGAGGTCGCCATACTTCGCCGCGCGATGCCCGTAGCGCACGCCGTCGAAGCGGGCCAGGTTGGACGACGCCTCGGCCGGCGCGATGACGTAGTAGACCGGGACCGACAACTCGACA
>VBCZ01000222.1 GCA_005889025.1 Betaproteobacteria bacterium | reverse complement strand
CGAATCGAGCCTCCGGTATCGGTCCCGGTCGCTGCGGGGACCAGGCGTGCCGCGACCGCCGCGGCAGAGCCGCCGGAGCTGCCGCCGGGGACGTAGCCGTGATTCCAGGGGTTTTTCACGGGGCCGAAATACGAGCTCTCGCTCGACGATCCCATGGCGTACTCGTCCATATTGGTCTTGCCGATGAGCACCATTCCTGCATCGGCGAGACGTTCCACGACAAATGCGCTGTAGGGCGCGACGAAATTTTCCAGCATGCGCGAGCCGCAGGTTGTCTTGAGACCCGCTGTCATGATGACATCCTTGTGCGCCACGGGAATGCCGGTAAGCGGCGTCGCGTCGCCCGCGGCGCGGCGTTGATCGGCGGCACTTGCCTGCGCGAGTGCGCCCTCGCGATCGATGCTCACAAAAGCGTTGAGGACGGGATTTGCCTCGTCGATGCGCCGGAGCAGCCCGCGCGTCAGTTCGACGCTGGACACGCGGCGCGTGGCGAGCTCGTGCGAGAGCTCGGCGACAGAGGCGGTGATCACCATGTGCGGTCCGGTCTTTGTCACGCGCCCCGCGGCGCGAGGGTCGCGTTCCGGCGCAAGACTATTCGATTACCTTCGGCACGAGATACAAGCCGGCAGCGACGGCAGGCGCATTTTTTTGATACAGCTCGCGCTTGTCTTCTTCCACCACCCGGTCCTCGCGCAACGGCAGCGCCACATCCTGGGCATGCGACATGGGAACGATGCCCGTGGTATCGACCGCGCGCATCTGTTCGATCAAGCGGAAAAGACCGCCCAGCTTAGTTCTGACGTCGGCGGCTTCGGCGTCGGTGATATCGATGCGGGCAAGATGGGCGACGCGTTTGACGTCTTCGATGGAGAGAGACATTTGCCCTGGGAGGAATCTTCCGATTTTCCATGCAGAAACAAAGCAGAATAGGGTATCATAATCGCTTGTCATAAGCCCACACGCCGTCCGCTCTTCGGAATCCACGCCCGAAAGTCTCAATGTTCGACTCCTTCAAAGGCTACTTCTCCAGCGATCTCGCCATCGATCTGGGGACGGCCAATACGCTCATTTACGTGCGCGGCAAGGGTATTGTGCTCAACGAGCCTTCGGTCGTATCGATCCGTCAGGAGGGCGGGCCGAACGGCAAGCGCGTCATCCAGGAAGTCGGATTGGCCGCCAAGCAGATGCTTGGACGAACGCCGGGCAACATCACCGCGATCCGTCCAATGAAGGACGGAGTCATCGCCGATTTCACGGTGACCGAGCAGATGCTCAAGCAGTTCATCAAGAAGGTGCTCGATTCGAAACTGTTCTCGCCCAGCCCCCGCATTATCATTTGCGTGCCATGCGGCTCGACGCAGGTCGAGCGACGCGCGATCCGGGAATCGGCGCTCGGGGCCGGCGCATCGAAGGTCTATTTGATCGAGGAGCCTATGGCTGCGGCTATCGGCGCGGATCTGCCGATCTCGGAAGCTACTGGGTCGATGGTCGTGGATATCGGCGGCGGCACGACCGAGGTCGGCGTGATCTCGTTGGGCGGCATGGTGTACGCGGGCAGCGTGCGCGTGGGTGGAGACAAGTTCGACGAGGCGATTGTCAATTACATTCGCCGAAATTACGGGATGCTGATCGGCGAGACGACGGCGGAGCAGATCAAGAAGACGATTGGCTCGGCCTTTCCGGGCTCGGAAGTCAGGGAAATGGAAGTCAAGGGCCGCAACCTGGCCGAAGGGATTCCGCGCAGCTTCACCGTGTCGTCCAACGAGATCCTGGAAGCACTGACCGATCCCCTGAACAGCATCGTGTCGGCGGTCAAAAGCGCGCTCGAGCGCACGCCACCCGAGCTCGGCGCCGACATTGCCGAGCGCGGCATGGTACTCACCGGCGGAGGCGCTTTGCTGCGCGATGTAGATCGCCTGCTCATGGAAGAGACCGGCTTGCCGGTCATCGTCGCCGACGATCCGCTGACCTGCGTCGTGCGCGGTTGCGGCAAGGCGCTGGAGAACATGGAAAAGCTCCACACGATCTTTACGTCCGATTGAGGGATTCGACAACCGCCGTTTCGATGCAGTGAGGAAGCCGCTTCTTTCGACGATGACCGCGCTTGTAGCCAGGCGTATTGGAGCCTGGCGCGCCGGTCGGGATCGCATCCCAGGCTCCTTTCGAATTTCGTGCCTTTCGCGGCGAAGCTTGGGCGCGTCATCCATCGGTGATCCCAGCTGATTGGCGCTTTCGATGCGCCATATCTCGGTCGATCCTCCGCCGTTCTTTCACCGCGGCCCGTCGCCGGTCGCGCGTCTCGCGTTTTTCGGGTTGATTTCGCTGGCGCTGCTTTTCGCCGACACGCGTTACCGCTACCTGGAGAACCTTCGACAGGTCATGGCGGTCGTGCTCTACCCCGTGCAGCGCGCGGTGCAGCTGCCGGGCGACGCGCTGGCGTACATCGGTGACTACTTCGTTTCGCAGCGCACCTTGGCGAGCGACAACGCCGCGCTGCGCCAGCAGCTTCTCACCCAGGCGCCTTCCGTGCAAAGCCAGCTCTTGCTCGTGGAAGAAAACGCGAACTTGCGGGCGCTGCTCAAGATGGAAGGCCGCTTGGCGACGACGATCGTCGCCGCGCAGGTGCTCTACTCCGGACGCGATCCCTTCTCGCAAAAACTATTCGTGGACAAGGGCGAAGTCGCCGGGGTGCAGCCGGGGCAAGCGGTCATCGACATGTTCGGCGTGATCGGCCAGGTAACGCGGGTGTTCCCGTATATGGCGGAAGTGACGCTGATCACGGACAAGGATCACGCGGTGCCGGTCAAGGTCGAGCGCAGCGGAGTCCGCAGCGTCATGTACGGCGCCGGCACCGGACGCTTGCCCGAGCTTCGCTTCATATCGCCGAACACGGAGATTCAGCCCGGAGACCGCCTGGTGACGTCGGGGATCGATGGCACGTATCCTGCGGGGCTCGCGGTCGCGGAGGTGGCGTCGGTCGAGCGCGAGACGGGACAGATTTTTGCGCGCGTCACGTGTAAGCCGATTGCCGGTGTCGAGCGCAGCACGCAGGTCCTGATTCTCGGGCACCCCTTGGCGCCGCAGGCCCGCCCTGACGAACCTGCCGAAAAGGACGCCCCGCGCAAAGGGCGTGGCCGCCGCCGTTAGGCTTCTTAACCCATGGCCGATATGCATTCACTTGCGCGCTCGCGTCCCGAGGAGATTCTTCTCCCGGCCAAGCCGTGGTTCGTGATGCTCACACTGCTGCTGGGTCTCGTCTGCAACCTGACGCCGATGTCGAGCGACGCTTTGATGCTCAAACCCGATTTTCTGGCGCTGGCGATCCTGTACTGGTGCATTCAGGAGCCGCGCTTGATCGGCGTCGGCATCGCATGGTGTGTCGGGCTGGTGATGGATGTGGCCGATGCAACCGTGTTCGGGCAGCATGCGCTCGCCTACGCGGTGCTCGCGTACGCGGCGGAATATTTCCGCCGGCGGGTGCTGCGCTTTCCCTTGTGGCAGCAGGCAGCGCAGGTTGCGGTGTTGCTGCTGCTTTGCGCCGCGCTCGTACTGCTCGTGCGCGTTGTCGGCGGCGCGCCGATGCCGCGCTGGACCTATGTCGTCGGACCGTTGGTCGGCGCGCTGTTATGGCCGTTCGTGACGGTCCTGTTGCAGTGGCCGCAGAGGCCACGCCGTTCCTCCGGCGAGCGATAATCCAAGCATGCGGCGCCTTTTTACCCGACGCAACCACGCGAGCTCGCTCAGCGGTCCCGAGCTCAGAAATCCGGGCCGGGACCTTTATCACTTCCGGCGCCGGATGTGGATCGCGGGCGCATTGATCGTCCTCGCCTTCGCGGGGCTTTTCGGCCGCTTCGTCGACCTGCAACTGATCCAGCACCAACACTATCAGACGCTGGCCGAGAGCAACAGCATCGCGATCGTGCCGATCGTCCCCAATCGCGGCGTCGTCACCGACCGCAACGGCATCGTGCTCGCGCAGAGCTACTCCGCGTATACGCTCGAAGTGACGCTCTCCAAGGTCAGGAATCTCGACGAGACCATCGACGAGCTGGCAAAGATCGTCGACGTGCAGCCGCGCGACCGCAAGCGGTTCAAGCGCCTGCTCGAGGAATCCAAGAACTTCGGGAGCCTGCCGCTGCGCACGCGCTTATCCGACGAGGAGGTCGCGCGCTTCGCGGTGAACCGCTACCGGTTTCCCGGCATCGAGATCAAGGCGAGATTGTTCCGCCAGTATCCGTTCGGAGAAGTCGCGTCGCACGTCGTCGGCTATATCGGCCGCATCAACGATCACGACCTCGAGCGCATCGACGAGTGGGAAGAAACGGCGAATTACAAAGGCTCGGACTACATCGGCAAGGTGGGCGTAGAGCTTTCCTACGAGCGCGAGCTGCACGGAACGACAGGCGTCGAGCAAGTCGAAGTCGACGCCGGCGGCCGCGCGGTCCGCACCCTGTCGCGCGCGCCGCCGACTTCCGGCAATAACGTCAAGCTGGCGCTCGACATACGCCTGCAGCAGGCGGCAGAAGCGGCGCTAGGCGACCACCGAGGTGCGCTTGTGGCCATCGAGCCGGCGACGGGCGATGTTCTCGCATTCGTCTCCAAGCCCGGCTTCGACCCGAATCTTTTTGTCGACGGTATCGATCCCGCCAACTGGGAGCTGCTCAACGACTCTCCGGACAAGCCGCTGCTCAACCGCCCGCTGCGCGGCGCGTACCCGCCCGGATCGACGATCAAGCCGTTTCTCGCGCTTGCGGCGCTCGGCTCCGGCAAGCGCACCGCGACGCAGACGATCTTCGACCCCGGCTTCTATCAGATACCCGGCGCGGCACATCGATTCCGCGACGACAAACCGGGCGGCCACGGCACTGTCGACATCACCAAATCGATCGTCGTTTCCTGCGACACGTATTACTACATGCTCGCCGGCGAAACGGACATCGACGATACGCACGCGTTCTTGTCGAAGTTCAGCTACGGACAGAAAACCGGTATCGACATCGAAGGCGAACTGGCGGGCGTGCTTCCGTCGCGTGGCTGGAAGCGCGAGCGTTTCTCGGGCAAGAACTACCGTGAGGAACACCGCAAGTGGTATCTCGGCGACTCGATCTCGGCAGGGATCGGGCAGGGCTACAACGCGTTCACTCCCCTGCAGCAGGCGCAGGCGATGGCGATCATCGCCAACGACGGCGTCGCGTTCCGGCCGCATCTCGCCAAGAGCATCGAGAATCTCAGTACAGGCGTCGTGCGGCAGATCGCGCCCGAGCCCACGCACACGGTCGCGATGAAGCCCGAGCATCTCGCCGTCGTCAAGAATGCGCTCATCGGCGTTCCGCGCGAGGGCACGAGCGCGCGAGCCTTTGTGGGCGCGGCCTATGTTTCCGCCGGCAAGACGGGGACCTCGCAGGTGTATTCGCTCAAGGGCGAGAAATATTCGGCCCGCGTCGACGAGCGCTTGCGCGATCACGCGTGGTATCTCGCGTACGCACCTGCCGATCACCCCAGGATAGCGATTGCGGTTCTGGTCGAGAACGGCGGGTTTGGCGCACAGGCCGCCGCACCGATCGCGCGCGCCGTGCTCGATTACTACCTGCTGGGCCGGAAGCCGACCGCGCCTGCGGCCGCGGGTCCGGCCTCGCGCGAGCCCGAGGACGAGAGCGACTAGCGAATGGAAAAATTTCTCGCGGTTATCGCAAAGATGTGGGAGGTCCTGACCCGCCGCATCGACAACTATCTCATGTCGGCGGCGCTGGCGATCGTCGGGATCGGATTGATCACGCTCTTCTCCGCGTCCGATCAGAATCTCGTGCGCGTGACGAGCCAGGCGGTGTCGCTTGTCTTCGCGCTGGTGCTCATGTGGATCGTCGCCAACGTTGCACCGCAAAAGCTTGCGCGCGCCGCGGTGCCCTTGTATATCGCGGCGGTCCTGCTGCTGGTTGCGGTCGCGGTGGGAGGAACGGTCGTCAACGGCTCGCGCCGCTGGCTCAATCTCTGATGCTCGCGTGGTACTTCCAGCAGCACGAGACCAGCGTTCGCTTTCGCGATTTCCTGGCGGCAGCGGTGTTGATCGCGGTGCCGGTGTGGCTCATCAAGCGCCAACCCGACCTGGGCACGGCGCTCATGATCGGCGCGTCGGGTATCTACGTGCTGTTTCTGGCGGGGCTCTCCTGGAAGCTGATGGCGGGCCTTGCGGTCGCGGCCGGCGCCGCGGCGCCGCTCATCTGGCCGCACCTGCACGATTACCAGCAGGAGCGCATTCTGACTTTCATCGATCCGAGCCGGGATCCGCTTGGCGCCGGCTATCACAGCACGCAGGCATCGATTGCGCTGGGCTCCGGCGGCGTGATCGGCAAGGGCTGGCTCAACGGAACGCAGACGCATCTGGATTTTCTTCCGGAGCGGCACACCGACTTCATTTTCGCGGTGTTCGGCGAGGAATTCGGCCTGATCGGCAACGCGCTGCTGCTTGTGCTGTATCTCCTGCTGATCGGGCGCGCGTTTTTCATCACCATGAATGCCTCGACGCTGTTCACGCGCCTGGTGGCGGGAGCGATCACGCTCATGTTCTTTACCTACGCCTTTGTCAACATGGCGATGGTCAGCGGATTACTGCCGATCGTCGGCGTGCCATTGCCGCTGGTGACGTTCGGCGGGACCGCGCTGGTGAGCCTGTTCTGATGAGCGTGCAGGCAAACCGCAAGCTGATGAACACCTGACGAGGATCAATGCGGCTGTCGCAGCCGGTAGGACGACGCCTGAAACGAGCGCGATTTTTCACATAAGGACGTGAGCGTCTGCAGCCGGCACGTGCGCCCGCCGTATAATCCGCGACTATATGTCGCTGAGCCTGACCGGTCACAACGCGGCTCGTCGATTGCCTCGCCTGTTCACGGTTGCGTTGCTCTCGGCTGCCGCATGCTCGACGCCGCCGCCGCGGGATACGCTTCCGCTTCCGACCTCGCCGGCGGTATCGCCGCCCGCCGCGCCTCAACCTTCGAGGGGCGCCTATTACAAGGACGACGGTCCCGGCGATAATCCGCCTGCCAACCTCGATGCGATTCCCGATGCCGCTCCGCGAGTGGAGCCCTTGCACCGCTTCGCCAACCGCCCCTACGCCGTGTTCGGCCGCGACTACCTGCCGGCGACGACGCTGCGGCCTTACAAGGAGCGCGGTGTTGCGTCGTGGTACGGCCGAAAGTTTCACAGTCAGAAGACGGCAACAGGCGAGACTTACGACATGTACGCGATGACCGCGGCGCATCCGACCCTGCCCCTGCCGTCGTATGCGAAAGTGACGAACGTCGCCACCGGACGAAGCATCGTCGTGCGCGTCAACGACCGCGGGCCGTTCCATCCGGGGCGGGTGATCGATCTCTCCTATGCAGCGGCATATCGGCTTGGCATCGCACAGCGAGGGAGCGGCGAGGTCGAGGTCGAAAGTATCGTCCCCGATAAGCCGTTCCAGACGGCCCTGGTCGCTCCCCTGCCGCCGATCGCGGCGACGGACAACGCGCCGGCGCAGCCGATGCCGATCGGGCGGGAGGCGGCTGGATTCGTCGTGCAGCTCGGGGCGTTTGCCAATAACGCCAACGCGCAGGGTTTTGTCGGTCAGCTATCGAACCAAACCGCAATGGTCGGCGTCGAAGCGAAGGTGCATCAGTCCGAGGGACTTTTCCGTGTAGTGCTGGGACCGTATGCGACGCGCGATGACGCCCGGCGTGCGGCGGAGCGCTTGCGCGAATCACTCGGGCTCGACAGCACCGTCCGAGCGCAGTAACCCGGTTTGCGTTTCTCATTCGTTATAATTCGAGTCCACGCCGACTTCTCACCATCGCCTGCTGTTGCGGCCGGTGGACCTTCATCCGCAGCCCCCGGAAACTCATGATCTTTTCGTCGCGCTTCTGGCTGTTCGCTCTCTGCCTGGTCGCCTTCGTTGCGCGGGCACAGCTCACCATCGATATCATCGGCGGCGGCGCGACGATGATTCCGATCGCGATCGTGCCATTCGCCGGCGAGCAGGCGTATCCCCCGAGCGTAACCAGCGTCGTTGGCGCCGACCTCGCGCGGAGCGGGCTGTTCAGGCTCATCGATTCGACGGGCATCGCGCCGCGTCCGGCGCGACCGGAGGACGTGCGGTTTGGCGATTGGACCGCGCGTGGCGCGGACGCCGTCGTCGTGGGAACCATGGTCCCGCAGCCGGATGGCAGGATCGAGGTGAGGTTCACCCTGCTCGATGCGGCGAAGCAGGTCCAGCTCGCCGGATTTACCTATGCCGTCGCGCCGGCGCAGCTTCGCGCGACCTCGCATCGCATCGCCGATGTGATCTACGAAAAACTCACCGGCGACGTCGGCGTGTTCAGCACGCGCATCGCTTACATCGCCAAGCAGGGGCTCCGCTACGAGCTCCTGGTTGCCGAAGCCGACGGCTTCAATCCGCAATCGGTCGTGAAGTCGAACGAGCCCTTGCTCTCCCCCGTCTGGTCGCCCGATGGCACGCGCATCGCCTACGTATCGCTGGAAAACAAGAAGCCGGTGGTATACGTCCAGTCGCTTGCTACGGGCGGACGCCAGCAAGTCGCCAATTTCCGCGGCAGTAACAGCGCGCCGGCGTGGTCGCCGGACAGCGGGCGGCTTGCAGTCACGCTGTCGAAGGACGGCAGCTCGCAGCTCTATCTCATCAACGCCGATGGCGGCAACGTGCAGCGTCTCACGAGCTCCGGCGGCATCGACACCGAGGCGAACTTTGCTCCGGACGGCAGGTCGATACTTTTCACGTCGGATCGAGGCGGCAGCCCGCAGATCTATCGGCTGACGCTCACCACGGGTGCGATCGAACGCATGACGTACGACGGGAGCTACAACGTTTCGCCGCGACATCTGCCGGACGGCAAGGGCTTCGTGTTCGTTCGTCGCGACGGCGGACGCTTCAACATCGCGCTGCAGGATTTCGCGACGCGACAAGTGCAGGTCTTGACCCAGGGTTCGCTCGACGAATCGCCGAGCATCGCGCCGAACGGCAAGCTC
>VBCZ01000226.1 GCA_005889025.1 Betaproteobacteria bacterium | reverse complement strand
GGCGGGCGAATGTGGAATGACACTGTGGTCGAGGCAATACGCGACGCCAAGGGAAACGAGCTTGACTTGACGATGGTCGGTCTCGGCGTATTTCGCGGCGACTCGCCGGAGGGACGTCGAAACGCGATCGAAGCGATCCTGGGACGGCTCAAGTATCTGCCGCCGCGCGAGCGTCTTGAGCGCGCGGACTCGATCGCAGCAATTGCGCGGGTCGAGCCGCCCGGCAATCTAATGATGAGCGGCGAGCAGATCAGAGAGCTGGCTCGAGCCGGAATGGGCATCGGCGGTCACACCGTGAGCCACCCGATTCTTGCCCGGCTGGACGAAGCTTCCGCCAGACAGGAAATCTCGGACGGGCGCGATGCGCTCGAAGCGCTCACGCGGCAGCCGGTCAATTTTTTCGCCTATCCGAATGGCAAGCCACTTCGCGACTACACGGCAGCACATGTTCGCATGGTGAAGAGTCTTGGATTTCGTGCCGCTGTCTCCACCGCCCACGGAGCAGCGCGCGTCGGCGACACACCATACGAATTGCCGCGATTCACGCCGTGGGGCCGTACGTCCGCCCATTGGGGTTGGTGGTTGGCGCGTAACTTTTCTTCTCCTACCGAGCGTGCACCGGCGTGAGCGCCATCGCCACGGATCGCACGGCCTCATGGACAACAACCTTGAGCGCGGCACGGACGGTGGTGCTTGTCGGGCCGTTACCGCCGCCTTCCGGCGGTATGGCCAATCAGACGCGCCAGCTCGCCCGGCTGCTGGGCAGCGAAGGCTGTCTTGTAATCGTCGTGCAGGTCAACGCGCCGTATCGTCCGCAGTGGATCGGTCGATTCCGCGGGGTGCGCGCGCTTTTTCGTCTGGTTCCATACGTGGTCCGGCTGTGGATTGCCACGGGCAAGGCCGACCTGATCCACGTCATGGCCAACTCGGGGTGGGCGTGGCACCTGAACGCCGCGCCTGCGATCTGGATCGGCCGCCTGCGCGGCAAACCCGTTGTCGTCAATTATCGAGGCGGTGATGCCGACGCGTTCTTTTCCCGCCAGTTGCGATGGGTACGTTCCACACTCGCGTGCGCGGACAGCGCAATTGTCCCGTCCGGCTTCCTCGCAGCGGTGTTCGCCAAATATGGCGTTGCATCGACGGTCGTCCCGAATATCGTCAACCTCGAGACATTCCATCCGGCAATTTCACGGCCGGCAACGCCGCATCTGATCGTGACGCGGAATCTCGAGCCGATATACGACATCGACACGGCAATTCGCGCGTTCGCAGTCGTTGCAGCTGCGCATCCCGACGCGCGTCTGACGGTTGCCGGGTCAGGGCCAAGTCTGCCACACCTCGCGAGGCTGACGGCTGACATGGGGGTCGCCGATCGGGTGTGTTTTACCGGCCGGCTCGACAATGCCGTGTTGCCGGACCTCTATCGCTCGGCCACTGTCCTCGTCAATTCATCGCTCGTCGACAACATGCCGATCTCGTTGCTGGAAGCAATGGCAAGCGGGGTTCCGATCGTCAGCACCAACGTAGGCGGCATCCCGTATTTGGTCGAGGACGGCAAAACCGCGTTGCTTGTGCCACCCGGTGATCCCGCGGCGATGGCTGCCGCGATTTTGCGCCTGACCCGGGATCTGCGACTCGCAGAGGAACTGGCCAGGGCTGGGCTGGAAGCGGTTCAACAATACGCCTGGCCCAACGTCCGCTCCAAACTATTCGACGTCTATGCGCGCGTGACCGATCGTGAATCGCTGAGTTCGGCCCGATCTGCGAGCTAAAGACTGCGACAATGTGACCACGGTTCTGTCTCCGAA
Source organism: Betaproteobacteria bacterium (assembly GCA_005889025.1). Lineage (GTDB taxonomy): Bacteria > Pseudomonadota > Gammaproteobacteria > Burkholderiales > Casimicrobiaceae > PALSA-1003. The sequence goes on along the minus strand of VBCZ01000226.1, from coordinate 1,730 downwards.
TCCACCCGCATTTCGATGCCGGTCAGGAAAGCCTGTCTCCCGCATGTTCGCCCTGCATGCAAATCCTGAACTGCGATCGACGCGCGGAGAAGGCGCGTGAATCGACTGTTTCACTCCACCGCGATGCATGCGCTGTTGCCGTTGCGCTTGCGGCTTTTGCGCCAGATCCGCAGTCGCGAGGGATGGGACCAGGCAAAAATCAGGTCGTATCAGAATGCGAAGCTTCGCGACCTTGTCGCACACTGCTGGCAATATGTTCCGTATTATCGCTCCAAATGGTCCGGCTCCATCGCTTCCCCGAACGACATCCAGAATGTCGACGACCTGGCACGACTTCCGGTCTTGTCGAAGGATGAGTTGCGGGAAAATTTGCCCGCGCTGACCACCACGGCGCCCTTCATAAAAAGCGATCCGGCCCGAAGCGGTGGCAGCACGGGCCGCCCCACGCTGTTCCGGATGACCCATTACGATGAGCAAATGGCCTGGGCTCAGATGTACACCGCCTGGTCCTGGGCGGGCTATCGGATCGGCGATCCGTTTCAATGCGTCGGTGGAGAGTCGATCGGTGTGGGCTTGGGCGATAAGCGGACACGCAAAGACTGGGTCATGAATCGCTGGACCACCAGCGGCTCGAATCTCACGATCGAACGCGCGAAGGCGCTCGCGGCGTCGCCGCACTTTCAGACGATCCGATTTCTCTACGGATATCCGAGCGCGATACGCGAGCTTTGTGATTTGCTCAAGACGATTGGAGATCGACCCAGAGCATTGAAAGGGGTCGTCTGCACCGCCGAAGTCATGCGTCAAGACGTTCGAGAGGAAATTTCCCGCACGCTCGGAGATATACCGGTGCACGATCAGTATGGTCTCAACGACGGCGGACTCTTTGCCGCAGAAGGTCCTGAGCGCGATGGCCTGCACGTTTTCTTTTCGCGCGGCGTTATGGAGCTGGTCGACGATGGAGGCCGGCCGATCAGCGATATCGGACGGTCGGGCCGCGTGATCGCGACATGTCTGACGAACCTCGCAACGCCCTTCGTGCGCTATGAGACCGGGGATGAAGCGCACTGGTACGATTCAGGCCCGGTCGCCTCGGGCATTCGGTGGCCGCGGATCGGTCCCGTCGACGGGCGTACCGGAGACGTGATCTATCTACCGAGCGGCCGTCGGATTGCCATGCCCGGCCTGACACTCGTCATGCGCTGGATGGAAGGCCTGAATCAGTACCAGTTCATTCAAACCACGCCGAAGTCGGTTACAGCGCGCCTTGACCGCGGATCAAATTTCAAACTCGCCGAGCCGGAAGTCCTGAGTTACCTTCGCGCAAAAATCTCCGACGAGATCGACTGGCGCGTCGAGTGGGGACGGCCCGAGCTTACTCAAAATCACAAGGTGCTCATTATCCGCAACGACTGGTTGAGAGCGCGAGGCCTGGACCGCCCGGACGGGACCCCGAAGTAGCTGCGAGAAGCAACTAGCAATGCTTCGGCGGGTGACGCGGACCTGGAGTCCAGGGCGACTCTAGCTCCAGGGTCGCGAAATCACAAATTCGCGGCATATTTCGTTTCGTCAGTATGGCGAATCAGAAATTCGCGAGATATTTCTTGCCGTCATTCCCGCCCCCGATTCAAGCATTCGGGGGCAGGCTCCAGCGGGAATCCATTGGCTTTGAAAATAAATGGATTCCGGCTCGCGCCCGGCTCCGCGGGCTGGGCCGGAATGACGGCAAT
>VBCZ01000220.1:283-7597 GCA_005889025.1 Betaproteobacteria bacterium | reverse complement strand
TCGTTTGCGACAGCGGCTCCTTGTAACGCCAAGCTTGCGCGGCTCGCACTTTGAGCGCGCATCCCTGCGTCCGTTGCACGCTCATGCCCAGCCTTTGGCTCGCGCCACGGCTTTCTTCCATCCCGCCGTGAGCTCCCCGGCATGATCGCGCGACATCGAAGGCTCGAATCGCCGATCGACCCGCCAGTTGGCGGCGATGTCGCTCTCGTCGCGCCAGTATCCGACCGCCAGCCCCGCTAGGTAGGCCGCGCCGAGCGCGGTCGTTTCGAGGACTTTCGGACGTACGACTGGAACGCCGAGGATATCGGCCTGAAATTGCATCAGCAGATCGTTGGCGGCCGCGCCGCCGTCGACGCGCAATTCCGCCAACTTGATGTTGGCATCCGCTTCCATCGCGTCGAGGACCTCTGCGCTCTGATAGGCGATCGATTCGAGCGCCGCTCGGGCGATGTGGCCCACGCCCGAGCCGCGCGTCAAACCGAATATCGCCCCGCGCGCATACGGATCCCAATGCGGCGCGCCCAGACCCGCAAAAGCGGGCACGACATAAACGCCGCCGTTGTCGGGCACGCTAGCGGCCAGCGCCTCGACTTCGGGCGCGGAACGGATAAAGTGCAACTCGTCGCGCAGCCATTGCACGACTGCGCCGCCGATGAACACGCTGCCTTCGAGCGCGTAATCGGTGACGCCGTCGCGCCGCCACGCGACCGTCGTTACCAGATTGTTTTTCGATGCCACTGCGACGCGCCCGGTATTGAGCAGCAGGAAGCAGCCCGTCCCATAGGTGTTCTTGGCGAGCCCCGGCTTAAGACATGCCTGGCCGAAGAGCGCAGCCTGCTGGTCGCCGGCAATCCCGGCGATCGGGACTCTGACGGAATCGTCCTTCCATTCTCCGCACACCCCCGACGAGGAGACCACCGTCGGCAGCACCAAGCGGGGCACGTCGAGCAGGGCCAGCAGCTCGTCGTCCCAATCGCCGCGGTGAATATCGAACAGCAACGTACGGCTTGCGTTGGACGCATCGGTTATGTGTTCTGCACCTCCGGTCAGGTTCCAGACCAGCCACGAATCGACGGTCCCGAATGCGAGCTCGCCGCGCATGGCGCGCTTGCGCGCGGCCGGCACATGATCGAGCAGCCATTTGAGCTTGGTGCCGGAGAAGTATGCATCCAGCACCAGCCCGGTCTTGCGTGCGAAGAGCTCCGCATGTCCCGCCTTGCGCAAGTCGTCGCATATCGGCGCGGTGCGACGGTCCTGCCAGACGATCGCGGGCGCGACGGGCTTTCCGCTCGCGCGCTCCCACAGGATGGTGGTTTCGCGCTGGTTGGTGATGCCGATAGCCGCGACATGCGTGGCGTCGATTCCGGCTTTCGCAAGCGCCTCCGCGACGACACCCGATTGCGTTGCCCAGATCTCGGTCGCGTCATGCTCGACCCACCCGGGCTGCGGATAGAATTGCGTGAACTCCCGCTGAGCCACGGATCGAATCGATCCGGCGTGATCGAAGACGATCGCGCGGGAGCTCGTCGTGCCCTGATCCAGGGCAAGCACGAAGGACATCGGGTCGCCTCCTGCATCAGGCGCGGCGCGCTTCGGCCGAGATGAGATATCCGGACCGAGGGTCGCCCTCGTTGTGGCTTGTTACGCCGCCGCGTAAAATAACGTGTTCTGCATTCTATCTGCGTTTGTTCGGGAATTGCCGCCCGTCCGAAGCCTCCCATGCCGCTTTCCCCTTTGACCGTCGACCGTACGCGCCTGCATACCCGCCGGGTTTCTTTCGAAGTCTTCCAGCGCAGCGATGGGTTGTTCGACATCGAGGCGCATCTGACCGATATCAAGGATCATGACTACGCGCTGCTGACCGGCGTGCGGAAGGCAGGCGAAGGCGTGCACGACATGTGGGCGCGCGTCACGATCGACGGCGACTATCTGATCCGCTCGATCGAAGTGAAGACCGACGAGATGCCTTACCCGGCAGCCTGCGACCTCATTGAGCCCGCGTACGCCAGGCTGGTCGGCGCGAATCTGCTGAAGGGTTTCCGCAAGACCGTCAACGATACGATGGGCGGCATCAAGGGTTGCAGCCACATCAGCGAGATGCTCGCGCAAATGCCGACTGCGGCAATCCAGATGTTCGCCGGGCTGCACAGCGAGATCGCCGCCGATGGAACGAAGCCTTTCCAGCTCGATCGCTGCCACGCGCTCGAGACGACCACCGACACCGTGCGCGAATATTACCCGCGTTGGTACCGTAGCGCAGCGTAGAACGTGTCTTCTCAAGCAGAAATTCGCGACATATTTCTTGCCGTCATTCCCGCCCCCGATTCAAGCATTCGGGGGCAGGCTCCAACGGGAATCCATTGGCTTTGAAAATAAATGGATTCCGGCTCGTGCCCGGCTCCGCGGGCTTGGCCGGAATGACGGCAATTAATGCAACGAACTTGCGACACACCACACTAGCGGCCAGACGTCGATACCGGAGTCCGCGTGAAGATCCACGAATATCAAGGCAAGGAAATTCTGCGCCGCTTCGGCGTGCCGACGCCGCGCGGCATTCCGGCGTTCTCGGTCGACGAAGCGGTCAAGGCGGCAGAAACGCTCAACCGGCCTGTCGTGGTGGTCAAGGCGCAGATCCATGCGGGGGGGCGCGCTCGACGAGGTGAAGAAGCTGTCCGGCGAGATCCTCGGGATGCAGCTGAAGACTCACCAGACCGGGCCCGAAGGACAGAAGGTGCGCCGCCTGCTGATCGAAGACGGCGCCGACATCAAGAAGGAGTACTACGTCGCCGCCGTCACCGACCGCGCCACGCAGAAGGTCGCGATCATGGCCAGCTCCGAAGGCGGCATGGACATCGAAGAGGTCGCCGCGAAGACTCCAGAGAAAATCCACAAGGTCGTTATCGATCCTGCGACGGGCCTTAACGACAAGGAGGCCGATGACGTCGCGCGGAAGATCGGAATTCCCGAAGCCAGCCTGGCGCAAGCGCGCACAGTGCTGCAGGGACTCTACCGCGCTTTCGACCAAACCGACGCTTCGCTGGCCGAGATCAACCCGCTGATCCTTACCGGCGACGGAAAGGCCATCGCGCTCGACGCCAAGCTCAATTTCGACGCGAATGCGCTGTTCCGCCATCCGGACATCGTCGAGATGCGCGATCTGGACGAAGAAGATCCCGCCGAAATCGAGGCCTCGAAGTACGACCTGTCTTACATATCGCTCGACGGCGATATCGGCTGCCTGGTCAACGGCGCAGGACTGGCGATGGCTACCATGGATACGATCAAGCTCTACGGCGGCGAGCCGGCGAATTTTCTCGACGTGGGAGGCGGAGCCACGGCCGAGAAGGTCACCGAAGCGTTCAAGCGCGCGAAGTCAAGCTCCAAGTGCCGCTGGTTGTCCGCATGAAAGGCACCAACGAGGATCTCGGCAGAAAGATACTCGCGGAGTCGGGACTTCCGATCATCACCGCAAACAACATGGGCGAGGCGGCAGAGAGGGTCGTCGCCGCCGCGAGGGGTAAGTCTCATGGCGGAGGGGCGGAGAAGGTCGTTGCCGGTGCCGCAGCCAGCCAACGCTCTGGCCAGAACGTTGTGGGGAGCAGCAAATAATCCGCAGCGCGACGACCTCACGGTAGCAGCGGCTGCAACCGGACGAAGACGCCCACGACTCCGGGTTCCAGCGAACGCAAACATGCGAAGACGCGACGACTCGCAGTGTCCAGCGACGGCAATCAGGCGAAGACGCGACGACTCGCGGTGTCCAATGACCGCAAACAGGCGAAGACGCGATGACTCGCGGAGGCTACGTCTGCCCACTTCATCGTCATTCCCGCGAAAGCGGGAATCCATTGTGGTGACCAAACAATTTTGCGTATACATTCTGACAAATCAGCCTCGAGGGACGCTATACATTGGCGTGACGTCAAACCTTCCCCAGCGCATCGCGCAGCATCGCGAGAAGGTCGTAGCCGGTTTCACCAACCGGTACAAGTTAGATACGCTGGTGTGGTACGAAGTGCACGACGGTGTGGAGTCGGCGATTGCTCGTGAAAAGAACATCAAGAAATGGAATCGACTGTGGAAAATAGAGCTCATCGAAAGCACGAATCCGAACTGGACTGATCTGTACACGGAAATTCTCTAACATGGATTCCCGCTTACGCGGGAATGACGGAAGGAAAGGCGGAATGCGGCTATGCACTCGCGCGGAATGCGACGGGAAAGGCGGAATGCGGCTATGGACTTGCGCGGAATGCGGCTATGGACTTGCGTGGAATGCGGCAGGAGATGCGGAATGGGGCTATCGCACTCGCGCGGGAATGACGGCAGGAGAGGCGAAATGCGACTATGTAATTAAATTGCGCGGGAATGACGGCAGGAGAGGCGGAATGCGGTTATGCGCTCGCGCGGGAATGATGGCAGGAGTCGGAAATGCTGCTACGCACTCGCGCGGCAATGACGGCGGACTTCCGGACCGCTACTATGCAATTGCCTTGATTTCCAGTCTCGCGTGAAGAAACGGCAATAAGGAAGATACTCATGAGCATCCTTGTCGACAAGAACACCAAGGTCATCACGCAGGGCATCACCGGCAAGACCGGACAATTTCATACCCGCATGTGCCGCGACTATGCGAATGGAAGGAATTGCTTCGTCGCCGGAGTCAATCCGAAAAAAGCAGGTGAGGAGTTCGAGGGGATTCCGATTTTTGCGACCGTCGCGGACGCGAAAAGGGCGACCGGCGCGACGGTGAGCGTGATCTATGTTCCACCGCCGTTTGCCGCGGGTGCGATCGAAGAAGCCGTCGATGCCGGGCTGGAGCTCGTGATCTGCATCACCGAGGGCATTCCGGTGCGCGACATGATTCGCACCAAGTACCGCATGAAGGGCAAGAAGACGCTGCTGCTCGGCCCGAATTGCCCCGGAGTGATTACGCCGGACGAGATCAAGATCGGCATCATGCCGGGACACATCCATCGCAAAGGCCGCATCGGCGTCGTGTCGCGATCGGGTACGCTCACCTACGAGGCGGTCGCGCAGCTCACCGAGATCGATCTCGGACAATCGACCGCGGTCGGCATCGGCGGCGACCCGGTCAACGGACTGAAGCATCTGGACATACTCAGGCTGTTCAACGACGATCCGGAAACCGACGCCGTCGTCATGATCGGCGAGATTGGCGGCACCGACGAAGAGGCCGCGGCAGAATGGGCCAAGGGCAACATGAAAAAGCCCGTGGTCGGATTCATTGCCGGCGTGACCGCGCCTCCCGGAAAGCGGATGGGCCATGCGGGCGCTATCATTTCCGGCGGCAAGGGAACGGCGCAGAAGAAGCTCGAGGTGATGGAAGCCGCCGGAATCAAGGTGACGCGCAACCCGGCGGAGATGGGCAAGCTCTTGGCGTCGGTGCTGTAGAGAAAGGCCATGAGCGAATGGTTGACGCCGCAGTTCCTGATTGCGGTCGCACAGATCATCATGGTGAACATCCTGTTGTCGGGAGACAACGCCGTGGTGATCGCGCTTGCCTGCCGCAATCTGTCGCGGCGGCAGCGCCGGCTCGGGATATTGTGGGGCGTCCTGGGCGCGATCGGGCTGCGCCTGATACTAACGTTTTTCGCGATGAGTCTGTTGGTGAATCCCTATCTCAAGCTCATCGGCGGGGCGCTTTTGTTGTGGATTGGGGTCAAGCTGATTGCCGAAGAGGAAGGTGGCGAACACAGCGTCAAAGCGAGCGATCGTTTGCTTTCTGCGATCTGGACGATCATCGTCGCCGATCTGGTGATGAGCCTCGACAACGTCATGGCGGTCGCCGCGGCCGCCAAAGGCAACGTACCGCTCATCGTATTCGGCTTGGTCATCAGCATTCCGATCGTGGTCTTCGGCAGTCAGCTCATCATGCGGATCATCGGGCGCTTCCCGGTGCTCGTGTGGGCCGGTGGCGGCCTGCTCGGATATATCGCCGGCGATATGGCGATCGAGGATCCCGCCATAGCGCCATGGATCGCGGCGAATATTTCCTACGCTACGGTGTTCGCCCCTGCCGCGGGATTCGTGCTCGTCGTCGTCACCGGTGTGTGGCTGAGCCGCAGGCGTGCGCGGCTGAAAAAGGCATGAGCGAGGTACGTGCAGTGCTGGACCGGACAGGTCATGGCGAGGTGGTTTCACCCCGAGTGACGCTCTCGGCGCACGGCTCGCGCAGCCAGGCGGTGAAAGCGTACACTCGTGGCCGATGGCCATGCGTTTTCCATGACGATTGAACCCGAGTCGCGCCGGTCGCGTTGACATGGCTGCTCGTTCGCCTCTCGACATCGCCAGCCTCTCGCATCCGGGGATGGTGCGCACGCACAACGAGGACTCGTTGTTCGTCGACGGCGAATCAGGCTTGGCGGTGCTTGCCGATGGCATGGGCGGCTACAGCGCGGGCGAAGTCGCGAGCGGCATCGCCGTCAACGTCATCAGCAAGGGCATGCTCCAGGAGCTCAGATCCGGGCGAGAGCTGTTCAAAGTCGATGTTGCCAGCGGACTCACCCACGCCGCTCTCCTCTTGCAGCAACACATTGCGTTGGCCAACAAGGGCATCTACGAAGCGGCACAGGCTCGGCCCGAGTGCGCCGGCATGGGCACCACGCTGGTCGCGACGGTCTTTCAGGAAAACCGGGTCAGCATCGGGCACATCGGCGACTCACGCTGCTACCGGCTGCGCGCCGACAAATTCGAACAGCTCACGCACGACCATTCGCTGTTACAGGAGCAGATCGACAGCGGCATGTTGACGCAGGAGCAGGCCAAGTACTCGCTCAACAAGAACCTCGTCACGCGAGCGCTGGGCATCGAAGCCGTGGTCCCTCCGGACATTTCGGAATATCGGATCGAGGCCGAAGATATTTATTTGCTGTGCTCCGATGGACTGACCGACATGGTCGACGGCGATACCATACGCGGGATCGTGGCGGCCAAGCGGAGCGATCTCGCCGAGGCAGCCGCGGAGCTCATCGACGTCGCCAATCAGAACGGCGGACGCGACAATATTTCAGTCGTCCTGGTGCGCGTCCCCCTCGAGTTCCTGCCGACCGGCAGCTGGCTGCAGCGGTGGAAGGGAAAGAAGCCGACGTAGGCGCGCGCGGATAGTTCTCGCCATGTACGAAAAAATTCTCGTCATTCCCGCCCTTCGACTACGCTCGGAGCCTGCCCTGAGCTGGCCGAACGCATGCTCACTAGAAATCCAGCGTCGTGCACGAACCATTCTCGTCATTCCCGCCCCGATTCAAGCATTCGGGGGCAGGCTCCAGCGGGAATCCATTTTCGTTTGGAAGG
>VBCZ01000220.1:0-246 GCA_005889025.1 Betaproteobacteria bacterium | reverse complement strand
CGAACGCACGCTCACTAGAAATCCAGCGTCGTGTACGAACTATTCTCGTCATTCCCGCCCCCGATTCAAGCATTCGGGGCAGGCTGCAGCGGGAATCCATTTTCGTTACATTTGGATAAGCTGGCCCTCAGACTCGTGCCCACCGTAAGATTGCTGTCCTCTTCCCTGCGTGAATGTCGACCATGGCAAAGCTCGTACTCTTTCTTCCCGATGGCACGACGATGAACATTCCTCTCGATCGGGAGC
>VBCZ01000020.1:2411-2619 GCA_005889025.1 Betaproteobacteria bacterium | reverse complement strand
CCAGCGTCTCGAGTTGCAGCGCCCCACGCGCATGACGTACCTGCTTCAGCGCCTGCGCCGTCCGATCCTGGATGCGAAGCTGTTCATCCAGTCCGGGCACTGCCGCAAGCTTGGGAGGCGCAGGCGCCGCCCGCTCGAGCCACGCGGCGACCCCGTTGTACGCAAGCTTCGCGCGATTAAGAACTGCGCCCCTGTAGATGTCGGAAGC
>VBCZ01000020.1:0-2193 GCA_005889025.1 Betaproteobacteria bacterium | reverse complement strand
CGAAAGCTGATCGAGATCGAGGGAATCGTCGTTATCGATCGACGCCCACAGCAGGCCGCGCAAATCACGAATCGCCGTGCCGGACGCCGTAGCGGCCTGCGTCATCTGGTCGACCTCGGCCATGATGGGGGGTGAAAAGTCCGGCAGCAACCCGCGCTGGAGCATCGCCTCGTGCGCGATGCCCTGGAGCTCGTCCTTGCCGGGTCCATGTGTTCTCGCCCTCGAATGAGGTGTGGGATTGGCAGGCATGGTTTCAATTTCCTCGAGGCCGTGTGATTTCATCGCGGACTATGCGTCGCCGGATTTGGCGATGAATGCTTGTTCGACCTAAAACACCAAGACCCCCAACAAAACGCCGAAGACAAGGATGATCAAGAAGATGGCAAGCGCGATGAAGAACAGAACCTTGGCTACAGTCCTGGCGATTTCGGCGACTCCAGTGAAGCCGAAGAAACCGGCAACGAGAGAAACGATAAAAAAGATAATAGCCCACTTGATCATGCGGTTTCCTCTGCCGATCGATAGTTTTACGTGCCGCTGCTGCGCGGGTTTTAACATCGTTCCAGGAACGTCGCAAACAGGGCCAACACCGGCCGTGTCGCGAAGTCCCGGCAGCAGTTGTTCGACGGCGCTGTCGATACATTCCAGCCACTCGCGTTGCCCAGAGCAGAGCTTCAGTGAATCAACCTGGACGGCGTCGAGCGAGAGGAGCGCCCGGGCACTTGGCGCACTGATAACGTGTGGCCGCGCAGGCCGTGGTCTCTCGCCCGGCTTGAGCCGATAATCCGGGACATGTTGTCCGCGCGCGCCTCGGCCTCCTCCACCTGCGGCGAAATAGTTATCGTCGAGTTATCGGGGCTCAAGCGTACCGGCGGACTCGATCTCGGTTCAACTCAGGAAACTTAAGACCATGAAATCCAACACGCTCGCGCCGGAATTGCTCGGCAAGCTGGATGCCTACTGGCGCGCCGCCAACTATCTGTCGGTTGGCCAGATCTATCTCTACGACAATCCGCTGCTGAAGCGGCCGCTGAAGCTCACGGACGTGAAGCACATGTTGCTGGGACACTGGGGCACGACCCCCGGGCAGAACTTCATTTACGCGCACTTGAACCGGGTCATCAAGAAATACGACCTCGACATGATTTACGTCTCCGGCCCGGGGCATGGCGGCCCTGCCGTCGTGGCCAATACTTATCTCGAGGGCACCTACAGCGAGATCTATCCTGACATCAGCCCGGATGCGGCCGGGCTGCGCAAGCTCTTCATTCAGTTTTCGTTTCCAGGAGGAATTCCCAGCCATGCATCTCCGGAATGCCCCGGCTCGATCCACGAGGGCGGTGAGCTGGGCTATTCGCTCAGTCATTCGTTCGGCGCGGTGTTCGACAATCCCGATCTCGTCGTCGCCTGCGTCGTCGGCGATGGGGAGGCGGAAACCGGACCGCTGGCCACCGCGTGGCATTCCAACAAGTTTCTCAATCCGGTAACCGACGGCGCAGTTCTGCCGATCCTGCATCTCAACGGCTACAAGATTGCCAACCCGACGCTGCTCGCCCGCATTACCTCCGAAGAATTGGAGCAGCTGCTCCGCGGCTATGGATGGATGCCCTACTTCGTCGAGGGTCACGAGCCTGCGCCGATGCACGAGGCCATGGCCGCAACGCTCGACACGGTGGTGGAGCAGATCAGAAAGATTCAGCAGGATGCCCGCATTCACGGCAACTCGGCGCGTGCGCGCTGGCCGATGATCGTCCTCAATTCGCCCAAGGGCTGGACAGGACCGAAGGTAGTGGACGGTCAACAAATCGAGGGCACGTTCCGAGCGCATCAGGTTCCGCTCGCCGTATCCTCCACGACGCCGCCCGAACATCTCAAGCAGCTTGAGGACTGGCTCAAGAGCTACCGGCCAGAGGAACTCTTCGATGAACAGGGCCGGCTGAAACCGGAGCTGGCCGAGCTTGCGCCCAAGGGCGAACGACGCATGGGCGCGAATCCGCACGCCAACGGCGGCATGCTGCTCCGTGACCTGAGGATGCCCGATTTCCGCGACTACGCGGTCGACGTGCCCTCGCCCGGGGTACGCGGCATCGGCGACACGCACGTCCTTGGGCGTTTCCTGCGCGATGTGGCGAAGCTTAACCGCACGCAGCGAAATTTCCGGGTCTTTGGGCCTGACGAGACGGTGTCCAACGG
>VBCZ01000221.1 GCA_005889025.1 Betaproteobacteria bacterium | reverse complement strand
GTTCTGGCAGGGGCCTCAACCCACGGATCTGGCGCACCGCGGCAACCATCGCGAGACGGCACGACGCCCAGATTCATCAGCTCAACGGAGATCGAAAATGGCCATACGCATAGGCGACGAAGCACCGGATTTCACTGCGGAAACTACCGAAGGAAAGATCAAGTTCCATGATTGGAGCGGGGACAAATGGGCGATCCTGTTCTCGCATCCCAAGGATTTCACGCCGGTGTGCACCACCGAGCTTGGCTACATGGCCAAGCTCAAGCCGGAGTTCGACAAGCGCAACACCAAGATCATCGGGCTCAGCGTTGATCCCGTCAGTGACCACAAGTCCTGGGTCAAGGATATCGAGGAGACTCAGGGAGCGGCGGTAACTTACCCGATGATCGGCGATTCGGACCTTCAGGTCGCGAAGGCCTACGACATGATCCATCCCAACGCAAGCGGCGGAAAGCGAACGGCGGCGGACAACGCGACGGTCCGCTCCGTGTTCATCGTCGGCCCCGACAAGAAGGTCAAGGCGATGCTCGTCTATCCGATGAGCGCCGGGCGCAACTTCGACGAAGTGCTGCGTTTGCTCGATTCGCTTCAGCTTAACGCAAAGCACACAGTCGCCACGCCGGTGAACTGGAAGCCAGGCGAAGACGTCATCATTCCCACTTCGGTTTCCGACGAGGACGCCAGGAAGAAATATCCGCAGGGCTTCAAGACGCACAAGCCGTATCTGCGCACCGTTGCGCAACCGAAATAACAGGATCGCGCATGTTTGACTTCCGTCGGCGAGGTGCGCAGCAGATGCTTCGCACCTCGAGATGGAGGTTCTTCGCTGCGCTCAGGATGACAACAAAAATGTCATCGTGACAGCCAAGCTCTCATCGTGACAACCAAGATGCCATCCTGACAACCGTCAAATGTCATTCTGAGCAGCATGGCGACGAAGAATCTGCCCTTCGCCAACATGGACTCGGCGTTGCATCCCGCGGGCCGCTTGTCACTGAGTCGCGCGACCGTTACGCTCGCAGTCATGCTTGTGGTCCATGGCCTGACCAAGTCTTACGCCGGACCGCGGCCGCGTGCTGTGTTCGCCGGTGTCGATATGGAACTTGCTCCCGGCGACTACGTCGCGGTGATGGGCGAGTCGGGTAGCGGCAAGTCGACGCTGCTCAATCTCATCGCGGGCCTCGACAGCGCGGACGAAGGCTCGATCAAACTCGACGGCACAGAGCTTACGGCGCTTGACGACGACGCGCTCACCGCGCTTCGCCGCAAACGCATGGGTTTCGTGTTCCAGGCGTTTCACGTTTTGCCGTATCTCACCGTCGCCCAGAACGTCGCGCTGCCGTTGTCCCTGCTGGGCGTTGCCGGATCGGAAGCCGACGCGCGCGTGGCAGGCATGCTCGCCGGCGTGGGATTGAGCGAGCGTGGAGCAAGCATGCCGCGCGAGCTGTCCGGAGGCGAGCTGCAGCGCGTTGCGATCGCACGTGCCCTCGTTCACGGACCGCAGCTTGTTCTTGCGGACGAGCCCACGGGCAATCTCGACGCGGAGACCGCGAGCCAGGTGCTGAGCCTGTTGCGCGAGCAGATCAAGGCGAATGGCGCTGCCGGCATCCTGGTTACGCATTCGCGCGTCGCGGCGCTGACCTGTGACCGCATACTGCAGCTCACGCTAGCGGGGTTGCGCGAGCTCACGCTCCAATGAGCATTCCGAAAATGAGTGATACTTCCTGCCCTCACCCGCCGCGCTCGCGCGCGTCGGCCTCTCCCGAAGGGAGAGGCATTCTGGAAGGCACACCTCTCCCGGAGGGAGAGGCATTCTGGAAGGAACCCCTCCCCCCGAGAGGGGCAGGGGTGAGGGCGATGTGTCAGCTATCTAAGGAAAGCTCTGTACCCTGATTCACGATGCACAAAGCAAAGGTATACGCGTTGCAGGTCGTGCTCGCCGGTTCGCTCGCGCAAAACAAGGCGCGCAGCGTATTGTCGGTGCTCGCCATCGCACTCGGCGTCGCGCTCGGCTACGCAGTGCAGCTCATCACCGGCGCAGCGGTCAACGAGCTCGCGCTCGGCGTGCAGTTTCTTTCGGGCGATGCGGATCTCCAGGTGCGAGGTCCGCGAAGCGGCTTCGACGAAGCGATCTATCCAAAGCTTGCGCGGTTGCGCGAGGTGGCCGCGGCGAGCCCGGTGGTCGAGCTCGATGCAAAGCTCGCCGATCGCAGCGATACGCTCAAGATTATCGGCATCGACGTATTCCGTGCAGCCGCAGTGCAACCCGGGCTGGTCGCGGATTCCGCCGACCGCCTGGATCACCTGCGTTCCGACACGCTTTTCGTAAGTCCCGCCGCAGCACGCTCGCTCGGCGTGGATGTGGGGGGCAGCTTGAGCTTTCAGGTCGCGCTGCGCGCCGTGACGCTGCGCGTCGCCGGTCTGGCGACTGCCGACGCGCACCAGCGGTTCGCGGTGACAGATATCGCGGGTGCCCAGGAGAACTTCGATCGCCTGGGCCGAATCACTCGCGTGGACCTTCGTCTAAAGGCTGGAGTCGATGTCGACGCTTTTCGCGACCGGCTTCAGGCCGAGCTGCCTGCGGGCCTTGCAGTCCAGCGACCCGAGGCCGGCGTCAAGGCCAGCGAGAGCCTGTCACGATCCTACCGTGTCAACTTGAACATTCTTGCGCTGGTGGCGCTTTTCACCGGGGGACTGCTGGTGTTCTCAACGCAGGCGCTCGCGGTCGTGCGCCGGCGCGCGCAATTCGCGCTCTTGCGCGTGCTCGGTGTGACGCGGCGACAACTCGTGATGTGGCTGATGGCGGAGGGCGCATTAGTGGGTATCGCCGGCAGCACGCTTGGATTGGCCGGCGGATTTTTCCTGGCGCAGGCTGCGGTCCGGATCATCGGTGCCGATTTCGGCGCGGGGTATTTTCGGGACCTCGCGCCGACGCTGACGCCCGCTCCTCTCCCACTGGCCCTCTTCTTCTTTCTTGGCGTTGTCATCGCCATGCTGGGGAGCCTCGCTCCCGCGCTCGAGGCCGCGCGGGCGCCCCCCGCACCCGCGCTCAAGGCGGGAGACGATGAGCGCGCGTTCGCCCGCCTGCGCCCGTCGTGGCCTGGGCTCGTGACCATCGCTGCCGGCGCGATCGCCTCGTTTGCTCCGCCCATCGCCGGACTGCCCTTGTTCGGTTACGGCGCCATCGCGCTGCTCCTGATCGGCACGTTGATGCTCATGCCCAGGCTCGCGGTGCTGATGCTCTCGATAGTGCCCACACCGCGCGGAGCACCGTCGCGGCTGGCGCTGTTGCAACTGCGCGGCGCGCCGGGACAGGCCGCCGTAAGCCTCGCCGCGATCGTCGCCAGCGTGAGCCTGATGGTGTCCATGGCGATCATGGTCGCATCGTTCCGGATCTCGCTCGATGCATGGCTCGAGCGCGTCCTTCCGGCCGATGTCTACGTGCGTGCCAGCGCCGCCGGCGATACCGCCTACATGACGGTCGACGACCAGGCGCGCATCGCCGCGCTTCCGGGCGTACGTCGCGCCGAATTCCTTCGTGAACAACAGCTATTGCTCGATCCCTCCAGGCCGCGCGTTGTACTGCTCGCGCGGACGATCGACGCGGCGAATCTGACGCGGCAGCTTCAGCTGGTGAGCGCGCAAATGACGCCGGCTCCCGGCGCCCCACCTCCGGTGTGGGTAAACGAGGCGATGGTCGATCTCTACGGATTTGTGCTCGGCAGCGTTGTCGAAATTCCCATCGCGGGAAAACCGACCGCATTCACCGTCGCCGGCGTGTGGCGCGATTACGCGCGGCCGCAGGGAGCGATCGCGATCGAGCGTGAGCGCTACATCGCGCTCACCGGTGATCGCAGCGCGACCAACGCCGCGCTGTGGCTGGCACCTGGGGCCGCAGTGGAGCAGGTGAGCCGTGCGATCGATAGCGACATCCCGGGCGGGAGCCGGCTCGAGATTGCAGCGCCCGGAGAGATCCGCGAGTTCTCGCTCAAGGCCTTCGACCGAACGTTTGCCGTCACGTACGCGCTGGAGCTCGCCGCGGTCGTCATCGGCTTGTTCGGGCTGTCGTCGTCGTTCGGCGCGCTCGTGCTCGCGCGCCGGCGCGAGTTCGGCATGCTGCGCCACATCGGCATGACGCGGCGGCAAATCGGCGCCATGCTTGCCACCGAAGGCGCGACCGTCACCGGTATCGGGCTTGTCGCGGGATTTGGCCTTGGATGGTTGATCAGTCTGGTCCTGGTTCAGGTGGTGAACCGCCAATCGTTTCACTGGGGCATGGAACTGTCCGTACCCTGGGCGCCGCTGACCGGCTCCGCGCTCCTCGTGCTCGCGCTCTCCACGATCACGGCGCTCGCCAGCGGTCGTCACGCCATGAGCGCGCGGGCCGTCCTGGCGGTGAAGGAGGACTGGTGATCGACGCACTGGTCCTTGCAGAAATGACGGACGCGTCGCACGCCCTCACCCCTTCCCCCTCTCCCACGCAGCCCTCACCCCCGCCCCTCGAGGGGAAATGTCGTCCGGCGCTGCCGCGCCGCATAAAGAATTGCCATGAGGCGGCGCCGTTTCCTCGCGAGTCCGATCCTGCTCCTCGCGACCGCTGCGCTCGCTGCGGACGACTATCCACCCGTGGTTGCCGGCCATGCAATGCGATTCCCGGGTGACGCCGGCGCTCATCCTGCATTTCGCAGCGAATGGTGGTACATCACCGGATGGGTCCACGACGCAGACAGCAAAAGCTTCGGGGTCCAGGTCACTTTTTTCCGCAACCGCCCGCGCGTGGCGGAGACAAACCCCAGCGCATTTGCGCCGCGCCAGCTCCTGTTTGCGCATGCCGCGATAGCGGACCCGCGCTATGGCAAGCTTCGCCATGACCAGCGTGCGGCGCGTGCGGGCTTCGGCCTCGCCGGAGCCCGTGAGGAGACGACCGACGTATGGATCGACGACTGGTCGCTCGAGCTCGTCGATGACAGCTATGTCGCGAAGATCGCGGCGCGGGATTTCCAGTTCGACCTGCGCTTTTCGTCCACGCAGGCCGTGCTTCCGCAAGGCCAGCAAGGTTTCTCGCGCAAGGGCGAACTCCCCGCCAATGCAAGCTATTACTACAGCCAACCGCAGCTCGCCGTCTCGGGCAGCGTCGCCGTCGACGGCAAAGGCGCGGACGTCAGCGGCACCGCTTGGCTCGATCACGAGTGGTCGAGCGAGGCGATGGCAGCCGAGGCGAGCGGCTGGGACTGGACCGGCATCAATCTGAACGACGGCGGGGCGCTCATGGCGTTTCGCATGCGCAGTCATTCCGGATCGGCGCTTTGGGCGGGCGGTACTTTTCGCGGGCCCGGCGCAGCATCGCGATCCTTCGAGCCCCGCGAAATTCGGTTCACCCCCCATCGACGCTGGCGCTCGCCGCGCACCGGCGTCGAGTATCCGGTCGCCATGCTTGTCAACCTCGGCAGCGAGGAGTACACGCTGGAGCCGCTAATGAACGATCAGGAACTGGATTCGCGTGCCACCACCGGCACCGTCTACTGGGAAGGCGCAGTCCAGGCGTTTCGAGGCGACCGCGAGGTCGGGCGCGGCTATCTCGAGCTCACGGGTTACGGGAAACCGCTGAAGCTTTAAGGCGGCGCGCGTCGTTGAACGTCGCTGGGTCCCATTTATTTTCAAAGCCATTGGATTCCCGCTGGAGGAATGACGACAAGAAATATCCTGCGAACGTCCGAATCTCACTGTAAACGTTCAATCCACGTCCGCCGTTCTGCCGAAAATCATCCTGAAAGGAGGAACCATGAACAGACGCTGGCTTATCGCATCGTTATTGCTTTTCAGCGCAGGCACGCTTGCTCAGGAGTCGGTACCGGTCATACGCTTCGATTCCACACCGGATCCTGTCAAGCTTCCCAACGACATCCACCTGGGCGAAGTGACCGGCGTCGCGGTCAACTCCAAAGGCCATATCTTCGTGCTGTCGCGCGGCAACACGACGGGCCCGGCGTACGCGGCCGCGGCCTCTCAGCTTCTCGAGTTCGACGGCAGCGGAAAGTTCGTTCGCGAGATCGGCAAGAACCTGTACGCATGGTCGTTCGGCCATTCGGTGCGCGTCGATCGCGACGACAACATCTGGGCGACCGACAAGGGTTCGGACATGGTGGTCAAGTTCAATTCCGAGGGGCGTGTGGCGATGGTCTTCGGGCGCAAACAGGAAGCCTCCGACGAGGACACGGGCCCGCTCAAACACCCCAAGCCGCCTCTTCCGCCCGAGATCGGGCGTTTCCGGCAGGTCACCGACGTGACCTGGGACCCCGCCGGCAACATCTATATCAGCGACGGATACATCAATTCGCGCATCGCCAAAGCGGACAAGAACGGCAAGTGGCTCAAGTCCTGGGGCGAGCCGGGCAGTCTGCCGGGCCAGCTCAACGCGCCGCACAACATCGCCGCCGACGCGCAAGGCAATATCTACGTCGCCGATCGGGGCAACCGGCGCATTCAGGTGTTCGACGGCGAAGGGAAATTGCTGCGCGAGATCAGAATCGACGTGCCGTTCGAGCCGGGTATGCAACCGGCTATCGGATCGGTACCCGATGTCGCAAAGCTCCTGGCAGCCGGACCCGCGCTCACCCAAACGCCGGGTGCGCCCTGGACCGTCTGCATCACCCCCGGACCGAATCAGGTGCTGTATACGTCCGATGCTTATCCCGGGCGTATCTACAAACTGAGCCTCGAAGGCAAGGTCCTCGGCGTGCTCGGCGAATCCGGAAAACAGTTGAAGCAATTCGGCTGGATCCACGAAATCGCGTGTCCGTCCGAGAACGTGCTCTACGTCGCTGAGCTCTTGAACTGGAGGGTGCAGAAATTGATATTGCATCCCTGACTCGCGGCAGTCGCGCTCCGCGCGCATTCAGCAGTCAGAGCGGGAGCGCTGGAAGCGGAGAGTGTCCGTCTTCAGTCAGTGAAGGTTGCGCGGATCGTCGAAGAATTCGTGCATCAGGAAAGCCTCCAGCGCCGCGTTGTCCGATAGCCGAGCGGACAACGTGTACTTGCGGTCTCGCTGCGGCGATTCCCAGATGAAATCTTCCTTTTCGAACTGGCGGATGATGGCGATCATCTTGCGCACGACCGCGATGCGCATGTCGCTGTTGTCCCCTTTGCGCACCTCGATGAGCTGCGGCGTTTTGCGCCCCATGTCCGTGTTCCAGCCGAAGAACTCGAAGGCTGCATCGTCGTAGGCCATGCGCTTGATCTCGAAGACGCCGCCGCCATGTTTTGTTTGCGCCGCGACGCCGTGTGACACCGAAGGCAGATTCGCCGCGATGCTGCGATTGAATTGAGCCCGTTCGTCGTCGACAGCATTTGTTTCCGGCTCGCCCCGTGCGCGGCGCTTCGCCTGCAGCAACTCCCCAAAATCGCCCGCGATCGGTGGAGCCGGTCGCGGCGGCGCGGCGACGGGTGGAGTCGCCGGCAGCGGCGAAGGGATGACCGGCGGGGGCAAGGGTATGGCGGGCGCCTCGCGGGCAGGCGGAGCGACCAGCGGCGGGGGCCGCATGCGCACTGTTGCTTTCGGCGGAGTGACGACAGGGCGCGGCGGCTCGGGTTCCTGCACGCGCGCCAGCTGCGGTGGCGCCGTTGTCGCCTGGGCAGCG
>VBCZ01000219.1:6442-25327 GCA_005889025.1 Betaproteobacteria bacterium | reverse complement strand
ATAGCCGTGTTCGGATTGCGCTCATCATTGATCGACGGATGAACGTTGCGACTGCGCCGCAGCGGCAACGCCGAGTGGTTTCCCCTAAACCACAGATTTGAGACTGGCTACATCGTCACAGCGAACCCCACCCACTTAAGGAGAGCCAAAATGGCACCAAGAACCCTCTGTTTCGCGATGGCCGCATGCTTGATAGGCGCATGTGCGCAGATGCCCGGCGGCCCGCCCCCCAGCCCGCCGCCGGGCGCCAGGATAGTCAAATGCGACACCCCGACTTGCGCCGTGAAAGTATCCATAAAATGTGAGGCGTATATATTCTGCAAGATCGACCCCGACAACGACGTGATCCAGGTGGGTCGTGGCAATTCGCCTCAGCTTACCTGGGAGATAACGACTTCGGGTTATACCTTCACGGATTCCGGCATTGCATTTCCCGCCGGTAGTCCGTTCACATGCAATCGAGCGGAAGGCGGACGCAGATTCATGTGCAACGACAGGCATTCGGAGCCGGGAACGTATAAGTACACTATCACTGTGATGGGCTTCCCGTTCGTCCTGCCCAAGGATCCCTGGGTCGATAACCAGTAACGCGCGCAGCGAATCCGATTCTTTTTCGAGCAGAGCGGGCGCGAGTCTTGGCTGGCGCGCTTCGCTCGTGGCTCGGAACCGCTGCCGCGCCCATCGACCGTTGATCGGCGGGGCCCGCGAGCGAGTCCAATGGCGCGGAGGGTATCAAGAACCAAACTGCCGTGCGGCTGATCAGGAAGCGCCCTTCAACCATGCGCGCGCCTCCCGGATTGCCTGCTCGTATGAAAGCGCGCGGCCACCGTCCTTTGCCGTTGCGAACTTTGCCGCGCCCAGGGCTTGCTGCGCTGTTGCGATCAGGGGCGCCAGGAAGGCTTCGTCCGCGGGATCGCGCTGGAGTTGCGTCTGTGCCGTCTGCGCTTCCGCGGCCCCATAGCATCGCGCCGCGAATTCATACTCCAAGTTCGAAGTTGCGAGACCTGCGCACACCTCCAGCACACTTTGCTCTACTCGCTTCGCTCCGATCTCATCGGCGATTTCTATGACGTCGAGCAGCATCCTTCGCGCCCGGTCGGCGGAACGGCGGCCGACGGCGACCATCGCGAGATTGAGCAGAGCAACGGCGATGGTCTCGCGATCTCCCAGCTCGCGAGCAAGCGCGAGCACGTTCTCGTACAGCGGCTCCGCGGTTTCCAGCGAACCTTCTGCGCGGTCGAGTTGCGCCAATGCATTGATTGCGGCGGCAAGCCCGTGCTTGTCTCCCTGCGCCTGTGCCAAAGCGAGCCCTTCCTCCAAGTGACCCCGCGCCGTAGTCCAATCTCCTTCGCCGAGAGACGCCATCCCGAGATATTGAAGCGCCGCCGCGATGCGGCCCTTGTCACCGAGCTGCCGGGCGATCGCGAGGCACTCCTCCAAGTACCCGATCGCCTCCCCGAAGCGACCCATGAAGCAGCAGACTTGGCCCGCGCTGAAGAGCGCCAGGCATCGTGCAAGGCTGGGTTCCCGAGCCCCTGCGCGTGCGAGCGCCTCGACTGTCAACCGATGCCGCAGTCCGAGCAGTCCGCGGTTGAGCCAGTATCTTTTTGCCGAGTGAATCAGCCGCAACCCGAGCGCGGCCCCCTCCTTGGCGCGGTCGCACCATGCATGCGCCGCGATAAGATTTTCCCGTTCGAGATCGAGCCGCTCCAACCAAGCGCCCTGGTTCGGCCCCAAAAGCTCCGGCATGGCCCTCTCTGCGAGGGCCACGTAAAAGGCAAGATGGCGCGCACAGGTCGGGTCGCGCTCGCCTGATTCATCCAGCCGCTCGCGCGCGTACTCCCGAACGGTCTCGAGCAACCGGTAGCGCTCGCCTTCGGCTTCCAACGTTACCAGCGACTTTTCGACGAGATTGCTCAGCAGTTCCAGTATGTCCGTTTTCTCCACGCCGCCGTCAATGCCAACCGCTTCGGCCGCTTCCAGCGTCCATCCTCCGGCGAAGACCGAAAGACGGCGCAGCAGCGCCTGTTCGCGATCCGTCAGAAGGTCGTAGCTCCAGTCGATCGAGGCGCGCAAGGTCTGCTGGCGCGGCAAAGCAGTCCGATCGCCGCGGGTGAGCAAACGGAAACGGTCGGACAGGCGCGCTGCGATCTCCTCTACCGACAGCGCGCGCACGCGCGCGGCGGCAAGCTCGAGCGCCAGGGGAATGCCATTAAGACGATGGCAGATGTCGACGACCGCCCTCGAGTTCGACTCCGTGATCTGAAAACGTGCCTGCACCGCGCGGGCACGATCGACGAAAAGGCGCACCGCCTCGTACTGCGCCAGCGCCTGGATCGTGACCGTTCTTTGCGGTTCCGGGACCGACAGGGATGGCACGTGGTACGTCGTTTCACCTGCGACATGCAAGGGCTCACGACTCGACGCCAGCAGTTTCAAGTGGGGGCCCGATCGCAGCAACTGGGTGGCTAATTCCGCGCAGGCGTGCAGTACGTGCTCGCAATTGTCCAGAATGAGCAGCAGTTTTCGGTCGCCGACGTATTTCATCAGCGCTTCCAATACCGGACGGCCCGCTTCTTCCTTGACGCCGAGAACCGACGCTACCGCCTGAGGGACCAGGCGCGCGTCCGTCATCGGCGCCAGATCGACGAACCACGCGCCATCGGGATAGTCGTCGAGCACCTCGGCTGCGACCTGCAGCGAAAGCCGCGTCTTGCCGACGCCGCCCGCGGCGAAGAGCGTCAATAGTCGCGTGTTCTCCACCTGCTTCCTGATATCCGAGAGCTCGCGCTCGCGCCCTACGAAGGAGGTCACCTGCTGCGGCAGGTTGTTCGGCCTCGCTTCCAGCGAGCGCAGCGCGGGAAAGTCCTGCCGAAGCTGAGGATGGACCATCTGGTACACGCGCTCGGGGCTCGCCAGATCGCGCAGCCGCACGTTGCCCAGGTCGCGCAGCGAAACCCCCCCAGGCAACCGATCGCCGACCAGCGCCGCCACCGCTTGCGACAGCAGCACCTGTCCGCCGTGTGCGACGCTCATGATGCGCGCGGCCCGATTGACTGCGCTGCCGAAGAAGTCGTTGTCGCGGCGCTCGTCCACGCCCGCGTGCATGCCGCAGCGGACTGGGAGCTTGATGCCTTGGGTTGCCTCGATCTCCGCGAGTGTGCGCTGCAGCTGCAGCGTCGCACGGATCGCGTCGAGAGGATCAGCGAACGCGGCGTGGACGCCATCGCCGCTCATTTTCACGATCCTGCCGCGGTTATCGTCTACGGCCTCGCGAACGATCGCATCATGCCGCGCCAGTGCCGGTCGCATTTTCTCCGGCTCAGCCTCCCACAGGCGCGTGCTGCCCTCGATGTCGGTAAACAGATACGTCGTGACTGCGGACCGCTCTTGCACACCCAGCCCCGTGGACTCGCCGGCGTGAAGCCCATATGTTGCCATGCAACCCGCAGTTTCCCTATTCCGCGCGGGGTTCCGCCAGCGTCATGCCGGGGTCCGCAAACGCCGCTTGCCGATCGCTACCAGTGTATCCCCTGGGTCAGTTGCGCAAATGCCATCTGTTCGGCGGAGAGCTGTGTCGTTCCTTCCTTTTGGCCTGCCGCTGCCGGCGAATCGGGGAACATGTTGAATGCGGTGTTGAGCAGGATCTGGGTGATCCTGGGCGCGACGGCATGCGACACGGCGCCAAAGACGCCCAGCCGCGTTGCAATCCGCACCGGCTTGTAGACGATCGCCTCGACGACGAGGTCCGCGGCCTCCTCGGGCGACAATGTCGGCACGTTCTCGTACATCTTGGTCGGAGCGATCATCGGCGTGCGCACCAACGGCATGTTGATTGTCGTGAAGTCGACGCCCTTGTCGAGGAATTCGGACGCGGCGCATGCGGAAAACGAGTCCAGCGCCGATTTGGACGCCACGTAAGCCGAGAAGCGCGGTGCATTGGACAGTACGCCGATCGACGAGATGTTGATGATGTGCCCGCGCTTGTTCTCGATCATCTTCGGCAAGAATCCCATGATGAGCCGCAATGCGCCGAAGTAATTGAGCTGCATTGTCCGCTAGGAGTCGTGAAACCGGTCGAACGAGTTGATGATGCCGCGACGGATGGAGCGGCCCGCGTTGTTGATCAGATAGTCGCAGGAGCCGTGGTCGTTGAGGATATTCGCAACGAGCGCATCGCACGAAGCGGTTTCCGATACGTCGCAGGTGTAGATCCATGCTTTGCCGCCGAATTCCTCGATCTCCTTTCGGGTCTCCAGCAATTTTTCCTCGCCTCTTGCGACCAACATAACCTTTGCGCCGGCGGAGGCGAGCTTGAGCGCGGTCGCCTTGCCGATGCCGCTCGATGCGCCTGTAACGACGATGACCTTGTTTTTG
The DNA here is from genome assembly GCA_005889025.1 of Betaproteobacteria bacterium. Taxonomy (GTDB): domain Bacteria; phylum Pseudomonadota; class Gammaproteobacteria; order Burkholderiales; family Casimicrobiaceae; genus PALSA-1003. The sequence goes on along the minus strand of VBCZ01000219.1, from coordinate 20,950 downwards.
ACGCGCCCGGAGAGGCTGCGATCGATGAAGAGGTCGGGATCGAGATTGCGCTCCCAGTAGTCCCAGAGCTTTGCCGCGTAAGTCTCGAGCTGCGGTACCTCGATGCCGGAGCCTTTGAGCGCCTTTGCCGCCTCGCGGTTGTCGTAGCGCGTGGGCCAATTGACGAACTCGAAAACGTCCTTGGGTATGCCGAGATCCTTGAGCACCGCACGGACCATGCGCTTGATGGGCGCCAGCGAACCGATCCCGTAGAGGATGGGCGCAGGGATAAATCCGAACATGCGCGCGTTGATGCGCATGGTCATCTGCGGCGCGTGCGCGGCCCTGGCGAAGATGTTCAGCACTTCGCCGATGCGGGATGGGTCGGGATCAGTGAGGTGGAAGCACTTTCCGTCGAGGCCCTTCTTGTGCGCCAGGCAATCGAGGGCGTCGGCGACAAAATCGACCGGAACGATGTTGATGCGACCGCCCTCGACGCCGATCGTGGGAACCCACGGCGGGAGCATCGCGCACGAAGCCCGGGCGGTAGATGCGCCAGGGCCGCTGGTATTCCTTGCGCACGATGCCTTCAGAGACGTGCTTGGTGCGAAAGTACGGATGATCGAGGTCCTCGGCTTCCTCGAACATGTCTTCGCGAAACACGCCGTCGTAGAGGCCTGCCGCAGCGATCGAGCTCACATGATGAAAGCAGCCGGCCTGGATGCTTTCCGCGAACTCAACGGCGTGGCGCGTCCCGTCGATGTTGGCGCGTTGCTGGTCCTCTGCGCTCGCCGCGAGGTCGTAAACGGCAGCCAGATGAAACAGGTGCGAAACCTTGCCCTTGAGCTTTTTCAGATCTGCGTCCGACACACCGAGGTTGGATTTGGCCAGGTCGCCGACGACCGGCATAACGCGTTTCTCCAGGGTGCCCCACGTCTGCCGCAACGCATCGAGCTTCTTTAGCGAGCCTTTACGCACCAACACGTAGATCGGCTCTTCGCGCTTGAGGAGGTTCTCGATCAGAAAGCGCCCGATGAAACCGGTGCCGCCGGTGACGAAATAAGCCATCGCGTATCCTCCGAAGTCACTCCCGGCGCATCGATCGCCATCTCGAGTTCGATGCCGCGTGCCTATTTTTTCGCGGTGTGCCGGAGGCGAATCATTATACCGGCCACGCGCGACGAGCTCGCTGTGGACCCCGACGCTGATTAGTATGAATTATCTAAAGCGCGCGCATACAATGCGCATTGAGCGGCGGATCGCCGAATTCGCGAGGAGAACGAGATGTTGAAGAAAGCGAGAGCTGAAGCCGGCGCTGGCGTGAAACGGCCCGAGGGCGGTAAGGGAATTCCCCAAGCCGTGCTCGATTCGTCGCACCAGATCTGGCTTGCCGGACTGGGTGCGTTCGCCAAAGCGCAGCAAGGCGGCAAGCAGGTCTTCGACATGCTGGTCAAGCAGGGGGAGCAGCTCGAAGCGAAGACCCGCACCGCCGCGTCGCAGACGGCGGAAGCCGCGCGCGAAGTAGCGAAGGCCAAGGCGAAGGAGATGCAGGCGATGGCCGGGGGTACCTGGGACAGGCTTGAACAAGTTTTCGAAGACCGTGTCGCACGTGCGTTGGGGCGCCTCGGTGTGTACACGTCGGCGGACGTCGAGCGGCTCACCGAGCGGGTCAACGAGTTGTCCGAAGCAGTCAATGCCTTGCTGAAGGCGCAGGGGATCGAGCGAAGGCCGGCGTCTCCGGTCGGGAAAACGGTCAAGGGTGCGAGACGAAAGGCATCGCGAACCGCCGCGAAGCCCGTTTCGAGCGCAACCAATACGGCTGCCAAAACTGTCTCTTCGGCGACCAAGACCGCCAGAAAAACCGCGAAGACCGCGGGAAGGCTCGCCAGCGCCGAGATCAAGTGAGGCTGGCAGTCGACGGCGGTCGATGAGAAGGCGACCCGCCGCAGCACGATGATTCGGCTCCAAAGATTACAGGCCGGCGGCCTGTCACCCACAATACCGCCGTCTCGTCCGCTAAGCTTGCCCTGAACGGGGTGTCGAATATTCCATGTGGATTTCCCGTCCGCATTGGGCTAACCTCTCAGGTCTTCCAAGCATGCTTGCCCCGTGTGACCTCGTGCCCTCTATCCAAGTCTCCTCGCCGTTGAGACGCGCGCTCGCGATATTCGTTGTGCTCATCCCCCTGGCAACAGGCCCGGCGGCTGCACAGGCCTTCAAGTTCTCGCAGCCCGATGAATCTGACCGCATCGAGAACGAGGCGCGGCAGGACCGCATCGCGGACCAGTTGTCGACCCCTTGCCGCGCCGGCCTCAAAGACAAGAAGATCATGGTCGTGATTGGCGAAAGGCAGTCCAACGGCGTCATCGCGGCACAACAGCAGAACTATGGCCGACACTTCCAGGCGATCAATTCCCGCCTTCGCGGGCTCGGCCTCAAGACCTTCACGCCGGAGGAGATCCGCAGGCAGATCGCCCAGGCCGAAATCGACGCCTATTTTCGCAACGATCCGGAAGCGGCGCTCGCCGCTTCGAGACGGCTCGGCGCCAATTTTGTGCTCCGCGGCCTGATCTCATCGCAAGCCACCAGGAATCCGATGATGGCGGTCAACCAGGTATCGGTGAACATGGGTTTCACCCTGACCGGGAGCAACGGGCGGGTGATTTCCAACGTCGATGCCAACTCCAACTCGTATGCAGGCGCGGACGTGCAGCACATGGCGCTGACGCTGGTCAACGAAAAAGCAGACGAAGTGGTGGCCGAGCTGTACTCCGACTATTGCAATAACGCGGGACTCGGCGCTGGGAACAGACCGGCGCCGAAGTGACGCCGCATGTGTCGCAATCGACTTGAACTTCATAGGGAGCATTTGCAATGAGCAACCACACCTACCTCCGGATTACGAAGCTCGCGCTCGGCGTGGTCCTGATCGCGAGCGCATCGCTGGCGCTGGCGCAGCCGCGATTCGGCAATCCGTCGCCGACCGCGGGAAGCGATACATCGCAGAGGGCAAATGCCTCTGCCGACGAGGCCCTCTACCAGTCAGTCGAATACGCCAACAAGAACAAACGTGGCCCGGCGGTGATCGTCATCCCGGGCGAGATCAAGAGCAACAACGCGACCTTCCTGCAAAAGTTCACGGCCAACAATATCGCGGACTTCGGCGAAGTCGAGCTCGCGAGCGCCAACTTCCCGGTGCTCGAGCGCTCCAATCTGGGCCCGCTCCTCAAGGAATTCGAGCTTGCCTACAACCTCGGAGATCCGGACTCCGCACGCAAGATGTTGCGCATGGGCAAGCTCAAGACCACCAAGTACGTAGTGAAGTTCGACATCCTCAAGACGGAGCAGGTCGCCGCGGCGCAGCAAGGGTTCGACGGCCACGCGCTCGGTCAGATGGCCGGTATTCTGGGAGGTTACGGGCGCGGTGCGTCGGCCGCGAGCGTAGGCGTCGGCTCGGTGCATACCAGCGAATCGAGCGGCGTGTGGATCATCGGCATGCGCTACAAGATCATCAATGCCGAAACCACAGAGCAGGTGGCGACCGGCTATACGGAAGAGAAAATGGAGGTCGGCGCAAACTCGACCTCGGTTCTCGGCGTGTCGCAATCTCAGCAGGGTGGCGTCTCGCTCGATACGATGGTGCAACGCCTGGTCCAGAAGTCGGTGTGGGAAATCGACAGCAAGTACAAGTGATGCGCTGATCCTGAAGGTCCGCGACGCCGGCACGCGCCGGCGTCGCCGCTTTCGGGGCAACGAGGAGCGACGCATGGCCGAGATCAGCATCGTCGGGAAATACGAAGTCCGCCGCGAGATCGGCAGAGGCGCGATGGGCGTGGTCTACGAAGCCTACGATCCGTTGATCAAGCGGGTCGTCGCGCTGAAAACGATTCGTGCGGAGCAGCTCGCGGCCGAAGAATCGTCGACGGTGATCGCTCGATTCCGGCGCGAGGCGCAAGCTGCGGGTCGGCTCAGCCATCCCAATATCGTTCCCATCTACGATTTCGGGGAGGACGCAGGCGTCTGGTATATCGCCATGGAGTACGTCAAGGGCCGGGAGCTCAAGGAGGCTTTCGACGCCAACGAGCGCTTCGCGACCGCCGACATCGTGCGGATCATGTCGCAGATACTCGAAGCACTCGAGTATTCGCATCGCCAGGGCGTGGTCCATCGCGATATCAAGCCGGCCAATGTGTTCTTGCTTGCCGACGACGCCGAGCTACATGTCGCCCGAGCAGATCATGGGGCTGCCTGTGGACGGGCGCACGGATCTGTTTTCGGCGGGGGTGATCCTCTATCAGTTCCTGACCGGCGAGCGCCCCTTCGCGGGTTCGGCGACGACCACCATGCAGAAGGTGCTCAAAGAAGACCCGATGCCGCCGTCGATCCTCAACGTGCTGGCGCCTGCCGGGATGGACGCTGTCGTGCGCAAAGCGCTTGCCAAGCGCCCCGAGGAGCGCTTTCAAAGCGCGGCCGAATTCGCAGCGGCAATTCGTGCGGCCGCCCCGGCGCCAACGCCCCTGGGATCCGACGCCACGCTAATCACCACGGCCGATCCGACGCTCATCGCGCGCGCGGTCGCAGCGCCGGGCAACAAGAACGCCGTCTTCACGGCCGATGTGCCACCCGCATCACCGCCGCCCGTTCCGCCCGCGCAATCGGCGCCCGGCGCCGGACCGTCGGCGAAAAACTCCCGCACGGCAGCGCTTGCCTTCGTGGCCATCGCTGCGCTGCTGGCGATCGGCGCGGCAGCCTGGTTTGCGTATCAACGCCTGGAGGGCGGAGGAACGATTGCGCAATTGCCGCCGCCGCAGCAGACCGCATCAGCGCCGGCGCAGCTACCGGCGCCCGCGCCTGCCGGCATGACATCCTCGTCGAAGCTTGAGCCCGGCACGATGCTCATCTCCGCGGTCGGACTGATCGACCCGAGCGACCCTCGCTACAGCGCCGACAAGTCCTTGTTGCAGAGCGACCTGCGCGCGGACTCCAGGAGCCAGCTGGTCGGAAAGGCTCTGGCACTGTTCGTCGACACGAAATCGCTTGCCAAGAATTATGATGTGCTCAAGGACAGGCTGCTTGCGAAGAGCGGCAGCTTCATCAATACGGTCGTTCGCGAGGACGAGCCGCGCGTCGGGAAAGACGGCCTGATGCACATGACGACGCAGGCGGTGGTCAACGTCAAGGCGGTACAGAAGTCGCTCAACCAGATGTCACGCGACGAGCGCGTCGAACTGATTCGCGTCAACGGCGACCCGAAAATATCGGTGCGGATCTCGGTGCGCGATGTCGATCAGCCTGACGCTCCCTCGCAGCCGTCGCCGGTGGCGGAGAACCTGCTCAAGGAACGTATCAAATCGTTCGGCTTTCGCACCTGGTCGGAAGGCGCCCCCGGCGCAGACGACCCGAAGAAGCTCGCCGATTTTCAGGTGCTCGGTGAAGCAAAGATCAAGCGGCTCTCGATGCGTCTGGAGGCTTCCGGAGTCACGATGACCAAGTACGCGCTTACCTCGTGGACGGTGAAGGGCATCGATCGCGAAACGGGGGAGGAGATCTACTACAACACCGCGTTGCCGAAGGGCGTCGGCAGCTGGGCGAGCGAGGAAGAGGCATTGAGAGCGATCGGCGCCAAGATCGCGGATGAGTTCTCGCGCGAATTCTTTCTCGAGCACGCGAACGTGACCGGACAAAAAGTCACGCTGATCGTACAGGGAATGCCGGATCGAGCGGCCGAAGACATGCTCGCGCGCGAGCTCGTGGGATTGCCCGAGGTCATCACCGCGAGCCCGCGGGCACCGGCAAGCCCGCGAATATACGACCTGCAGGTCGCGGGAAGCGGCGCCCCGGGCGATCTCGTTGCATCGGCAGTGCTCGGACCGCTTAACGGCAAGCTCGGCCAGGCGTGCTTCAGCCTGGGCAGCGTTAGCGGCGATCAGGTGTCGATCGTGCTCGACAGCCGCTGTGCCGACCCCGCGGTGATCTCCCGGCTCGAGACGAATCCGCCGGCAGGGCTGTACGGCGCTCCGGCAAGCCGGCAGAAATCCGTCGTCAAGAATCCGGAAACGCTGAAGAAGCTGATGATCTAGATGTTCTGCGGTGCAAGCTAGTCTGCTCGATTCAGCTTTTCAACCTGCTTGATGTAATTCTGCATCGCCTCGTCCCTGCTCATGCCTTTGAGCTTGGCCCAGGCGTCATACTTCGCGCCGCCAACGAAGTCGAATCCTCCCGGACGATCGCCCTTGACGTCGCCGTCGGTTGCCTGCTTGTAGTACGAGTAGAGCTTGAGCAGCGTCGCGTTGTCGGGTTTTTTCTTGGTCTGCTTCGCGGCGGCGGTTGCGGCATCGAATTTTGCTTTCAAGTCCTTGGGTGCGGCCGGCATCTTTTCCTCCTCGAGAATCGATCATGTGGCTGCTGTGGACGGCTCGATCATCTATGCTACTTTAGCGCGACTCGCGAGAACGCAGCAATCGTAGATCGTATGCCCAGGAAAGAAATGAAGCACGAAAGAATGTCCAGCGTGGACACCGCATGGTTGCGCATGGACAGGCCGAGCAATCTGATGATGATTTGCGGCGTGCTGATCTTTGGCGAAAGGCTCGCGCTTAAAAGCCTGAGGGCAACGGTCAAAAATCGTTTCATGCGTTTTCCGCGACTGACGCAACGTCCTATGCAGACGCCGACCGGGGCGTTTTGGGAAACCGACGCCCAGTTCGACATCGGCGCGCATGTGCTGCGCGCCGCGCTTAAAGGGCGCGATTCCAAGCGCGCGCTCGAAGGACTGGTCAGCAAGCTTGTCGCGACGCCGCTCGACCCGGCTCGACCGATGTGGCAGTTCCATCTGGTCGATCGCTATGAGGGAGGCAGCGCGGTCATCGTCCGCATCCACCATTGCTATGCCGATGGTATCGCGCTCATCCAGGTGATGCTGTCGATGACCGACGCCGATCCCGAGGGCACCGCGGCAGGGCCCACGCCTGCACCTGCCGGGGACAGCGAATCTTCCGATGATCCGCTTGCGCAGCTCGTCGATCCGATCGCGGCAGCGCTGAAATTGGCGACCAAGACAGGCGCCGCGCTCATCGGACAAGCCGTCGCGCTCTGGCACGAACCGGCCAGGGCCGTCGCGCTCGCGGAGCAAGGATCCGCGCTTACCGCGGAGATTGCGAAGCTTGCGCTCATGCGCGAGGACTCGCCTACGCTGTTCAAGGGGCGCCCGCACGCGGCCAAGCGCGTGGCCTGGGCGGAGCCCATCGGCTTGGACGATGTCAAATCGATCGGCCGCGCGCTCGACTGCTCGATCAACGATGTTCTGCTCTCGTCGGTTGCCGGGGCGATACGCTCGTACCTCTTCCGGCGCGGCGAAGCCGTGGAGCAGGTCACGATCCGTGTGCTGGTGCCCGTCAACCTCCGGCCGCCGGAAAAAGCGCTCAAGCTCGGCAACCATTTTGGGCTGGTCTTCCTCGATCTTCCCATCGGCATCGAAAACCCGGTCGAGCGGCTTTACGCCGTGCGCTCGAACATGAGAGCGCTCAAGGGCTCGTATCAACCGATGCTCGCGTTGGGCATCCTCGCGGCCATGGGCGCGGGCCCGAAAGTGCTGCAGGAACAACTGCTGCGGTTGCTCGCCAAGAATGCGACCGCGGTAATGACCAATGTGCCGGGTCCTCAGCGGCCGCTTTATCTCGCCGGATCGCGCATCGAAAGCATGATGTTCTGGGTGCCGCAGTCCGGAGACATCGGGATGGGCGTGTCGATACTCTCCTACAACGGCCAAGTGCATTTCGGCCTGGTCACCGATCGCTCGCTTTGTCCCGATCCCGATCGCATCATCGAACGCTTTGCACCCGAATTCGACAAACTCCTGCTGGCAACGCTCATGTCGCCTTGGCCCTGGGATCGGGCCCCGAGCGCCGAGCAGATTGCAACCGCCGTTTTTACCCTGCATGAACCGCGCGTCCCTCGCGCCGACTGTGTCGCCGTGGCACTGCGGCGCGCGCATGAGGCTGCATCAAACAAAACGCGGAAAGCGGGTGTTCACGAGAGCGCCTAGTCGAGCTCCGAACGGGCGAGCTCGACATCGAGCCGCTCCATCGCGTCCATCGGTTTGCACGCCGCTGCCTGCTCGTAGAGCTTGGTTGCGTCATCGAGCCTGCTCTGTCCGAACAGCAAGAGCAGAGCATTGGCATATTCGATTCGCGCGATCGCCGAATCCGCATTGAGCTTCAACGCGTTCTGAAAATGGTCGATCGCGGAGTCCTTCTTGGCACCGTAGGTCATTCCGGCAATGAGGGCGCCTACCTTGTCGATGACTTCGGACTGATACGCTCCAAACGCGATGTGCGCATCGGAATGCGCAGACTCGATCTTGAGCGCGGCTGAAAGTGCGTCCTTGATCTTGCCGCCGAAGCCTTGGGCCAGCGCCTTGGCGACGGAGATGCCTTGGCCATATCGCCCCAATGCATATGCGTAGAGGTAATGCGTGTTCGCGTCGCGGGGCGCGTCGATGCGCCGCGCTTCGGCCCAGCCCGCTGCTTCCTCGAACAGCGCCAGTTTGGTCTTTTCGTTCTTTTCGAGATAATTCGCGTATATCGCCTGCGCTTTGATGGCGGCGTTGGCAGCCGTCCCTCCGATTTCATTGCCGAGCTCCACCGCCTGCTGGAATTCTCCGGCATGGTAGAGCCGCCACGCTTCCTGTGCGCGGGCATCTTTTGGGAAAGGCTCGCAGTCTCCGCGATGCAGTCGAGCCCAGTGTTGCTTGAGCTTGGGCCCATCGTAGGCATAGGCCTTATCGGAATGCGGAAAACCAGTCCATTTTTTAGCCATCGATCCTCCGGATTACTGAGCCACGAAATTTCCCCTCGATCCGATGGATCGGCGAAGCCGCACGAATCGCCCCTCTTCCCCATGGGAGAGGGGGGTAAGGTTGGCGCGGCCGACGGGGAAGGATGAGGGTGAGAATCGCGGCATTTCTACGAGGCTCGTTACGTGCCTAAAGGTAGTCCTGGCTCAAGCGGTCGAGCAGAGCGCGATGCGTCCCTTCCAGGAAAGGCGCTATCAGCGACAGCACCTGATACGCGGCGCGGTCCAGGCTGACAACCGCGCCGGCGCGCTCGCTCGCGGAGATCTTCTGATACGAAATCCAATATGTGGCGACAAGCCCGACGTTGCTAGCCAACGCGGCGATTTCACGATCGGAGGCGCGCATGGCGCCGGCGTCGACCATGCTTCGACACAAACGTATCACCGTGTCCGTCCCCCGCCGCATCATCCTGCCGAAGGTAGATGAAGCGATAGTCCCACATTGCCTCGAACAGCACGTGCAGAAAGAACCACAGGTCCTCGACATTCCCAGGCCGTCCCGCGGGAGCGGTCAGAAGCCCCTCCAATCGCCGCTCGAACGCCTTGAACAGCTCGGCCGCAATTTCGTCCTTGTTGCGGAAGTGATAGTAAAGATTGCCCGGACTGATACCCATTTCGACAGCGATATCCGCGGTAGTCACGTGCGGCGCGCCATCGCGGTTGAACAAGGACAGGCTGTTCTCGACGATACGCTCGCGCGTGCGCCGCGGACGTTTGCGATCCGCCATGTGGAACTTGATTTTCAGCGTGCGATATTGCGCAGTGTAGAAGCCGCGGCTTGCGCTGGCAAACTGCGCACTGACCGCCGCTGACGGGAAAATACGAACGGACGCGATTATTCAGCTGTCGCAAGCCACCGTTCGAGATGATCGAGCGTATACGACAGGTCGAGCGCGGCCCGCCGAACGGCGGGCTTTTCGATCATGAGCGGACGCGGATCGTTCAATGCGGCGTCGATCGAGCGCGTTCCGTCGCGGAGCTTCCCGAGGTCGAGCCGGATGCCGTGGCCGGCGAGCATCGGGCCCAGCGTAGCGCACCGGGCGAGCAGGCTGTGCCGCGTATTGCGATATGCGGCTTCGCATAAGCGCTTCCGATGCGCATAGCTGAAGATGCTTGCAAAGAACATGTTGGCGTCTTCGCGATCGGGCTCGAAAAGTACGATGTCGGCATCCGGATACTGTCTTTCGTATCGGTCCATGCCGGCCTGCATCCGCGAATGCACCAAGGCGCGAAACGTCTGTCCCAACACCAGTGGAAGACCGCCCTGGTTGAGCTTTGCGACCGTGAGGCGATTCAGACGCGATGCGTTGCGTGCGTCGAACGGGACCAGGGGATTGACGCATAAGAGCAGATCGACCTCCTGCTCCAACGCGACCGATGCGTGGAGCGTCTTGTTCAGCGCCCCGTCGACGTAGTGCTCGCCGTCGATCGCGACAGGCGGAAACAGCCCGGGCAGCGCCGTTGACGCTTCGATCGCTTTGCTGATCGGCACATAGTCGAGGCCCGGTCTGCCGAAGGTTACCGAAGCGCCAGTGTCGAGGTTGGTCGCAACGACGAATAGCTTGGGCCGGAGCTTGCGGAAATCGTCGACGCGACCTGCGGTGGAGAAAAGCCGGGCCAGAAAAGCGTCGACTGCCCGTTGATCGAACAAGCCCGTGGGGATGGCGCGCCCCATCGCTGCAAAAGATTCCAGAAAGCTGCGCCGCCGCGGGTCGCGCAGGTAATCCAGCGTTGCCGCAGCGAGCAGACGCGGAACCGATCCCGTCCGGCGGGCAAACTCACCAAAAGCCGGCCGAAGAAATACCGCTGGAGACAGCGGCGCATCCGCTCCGCCGTCGATGAAGACGCGATACATCTGCGTTGGCGAAACGCCATTGGCCAAGGCCGCGGCGACGAACCCGCCGGAAGAGACTCCAACGTAGACGTCGAGCCTGTTCAAGTCGACGCCCTCGAGGGATTCGGCCAGCGCGATGAGCACGCCGACCTCGTAGATGCCTCCGAGGGGCCCGCCTCCCGCCAGCGCCAGTGCTATTCGCCGACGGGGGACTTTTCGCTTGCTCGGAACGATGCGGCGCCGCGAGGTGGCACTAGCCGACACGTGCCACTCCGGGGGGCGTCGAGGCTCCAGTCCTATTTGGCCTTTTTTGCCGCACGCTTGATGCGACGACCTGGTTTCACCGCCTTGGAAACCTTGGCGACCTTGCGCGAGCTTTTGACAGGTGCGCGCTCGGTTGCCGCACCGTTCAACCGCGGCATGGCAGCAGCTGCATTTTCGGCAACGGCGCTGACCGTGCTCATAACGGTTCGGCGCGCTTGATTCCAAAGCGCTTCGGCGGTCGCGATCGACGTTTCGACGCGTGACCCGATGATCCGGATCGCCTTGCTCTCGACGACGCTTCCTTGCTTGACCAATCCCTTGAACACGTCGCTCGCGCGGTGCTGCGCCCAGTCGCGCGAAATCGCGACTGTGCCCAGTCCCGCGAGCCATACCTGACGTGAAGCGGCGAGTACGGTTTCGGCGGCTTGATTGGCGTTGAAATTCGCGGTTTGCTTGAGCATGAGTGAAATTCCCTAAAAGTGAATTGAATGATCGCCGGGTTGTCTCGAGCGATGTAGTGACTTTATCGGATCCGATTAGAGCAATCGCCCTAATCGCCGCCAGCCGCGCCGCGTCGCAGTCTTGCTCCAAGCGCAGACGCAAGCTTCGCGCTTATTGCGTAGATCGATAGCTGGGGATTGGCGCCAATGCTGGTGGGGAAGAGCGATCCGTCCAGCACGTATGCGTTGTCCAGGTAGTGATGGCGACCGCTGGCGTCGACGACCGCGCGCCGCGGGTCGGCTCCCATCGGACAGCCGCCCATGACATGCGCGCTGACGACCGGCGCGACCATCGCTTGCAGCGGCAGCGCAGCGATACCGGCTTTGGCCTGCGCCCAGCTCGAATAGCTCGCGCCGCTGGCGTGAAGCGGCGCGACCCGGACTGCGCCGGCAGCGAACTGGATTTCCGCCATGGTCGCGAGCGCGCGCCGCGCGCCCTCCCAAAAGTACGCGTTGAGCGGATAGTCGAGCACGGGTGTGCCGTCGGTTCGCAGGTTCACCGTTCCTCCTGCACTTTCGGGATGAAAGCCGTCGCGCATGAGCGCGATCAGCACCTGCATATAGGCGAAATCGCGCATCCATTCCGCGTGTGCGATTCCATGGCCGGGAAGCGTTGTCGCGACCAGAATCGGGTGCAGCGGCGGCGCTTCGAGCTTGTAGCCTATCGGTCCGTCAAGCGGCGCCGAGTCGAGGAAATGATCCGAGTAGATTGTTTGCGGCGCACCCGCATAGCCATCGACACGCTGCGGCATTTTCGCTGCGGAAACGACGGTCGGATGCAGGAAGGTACGCTTTCCGGCCACACCGTAAGGGTCCGGGGCCTTGCTTCGCAGCAACAACGCCGGCGAGCCTATCGCGCCGCCGGACAGAACGAAGGTCTTGGCGCGAACGCGGATCCTGCGAGCGGTGGGATCGGTGCCACGCGAATCGAGTGACGCACAAACGAGCTCGTCGACATGGCCATTCGCGTGCTCGAGCTTCCAGGCGCGCGTCCGCACGAGCAGCGTCGCGCCACGCTCCAGCGCGGCGGGAATGGTCGTGACCAGCATCGACTGCTTGGCGTTGGTCGGGCATCCGGTTCCGCAGTATCCGATATTCCAGCAGCCTTTGACGTTGCGTCGAATCGCGCAACGCGTCGTTGTTCTGGTTCGGCGCCACAGTCCACGGGGAGATGTTGAGGCGCGACTCCATGCGCTCGAACCACGGCGCAAGCTCCGCCTCCCCGAAGCCCTTCAGCTCATGATTGCTCTGCCAGTGCTGAAGCGTCGAAGGCGGCGTTCTGAAGCTCGATGTCCAGTTGACCGTCGTTCCGCCGCCGACGCAGCGTCCTTGCAGAATATTGATCGCGCGATCCTCGGTCTTGCGCGCGGCGGATTCCTGATAGAGCTCCGGATACGCGCTCTCTTCGCGCATGTGGAAGCTGGACGAAGTCGCGAGAGGTCCTTCCTCGATGAGAATGACCCTGAGCCCTGCAGCGCTGAGGATGTCAGCCGCAGTGCCGCCCCCCGCTCCACTGCCGACGATGGCCACATCGGCCTCGAACATCTGGTCCGCGACGAGCGTGGACGCGTCGATGACGCGCCAGCCGCCATCGAGGCCGGTTTGAAACGGATCGGGCAGCTTGACCGGGCGCAACGGGGTCGTGGTCATGCGCCGAATTCCAGCGATGGAGGGCCTGCGTAGCCGATCGCGCTCCACGATCGGGGATTTCCTTTAGCGCAAATCCGCTGTCGCGCCAGCGGTCCAGAAACTCGGCGATCGCGGCGGGTGAAGCTTTCGGCCACGAAGACCACACGCCGGCAACGAGACATCGCGTCGGAGCGAACGCCAGCAGCGAGAACAACTCATCGAGCTCTTTGCGCGTAGCCGGAGGCAGTCCTGCAATGGCGCGTTCGACACCAGCGAGGACTTCGGCGCTTGCGCCAAATGCATCTTCGGGCGGGATCGCTCCTTTGAGCAGCTCCGGTACAATCGCCGCGAGGATTTCGCGCGCCGATGCGTCGAGCGACGTGGGGTTCGCCGACGGAGTCGCCGACTGCCCGTCCGACATGTATAGCCAGCGCAGCATCGCCAGCGCGGCGCCGCCGGCGATTCCTGCCTTGAGCAAGGTGCGGCGGGTGATCCGCGACGATGGGGTGACGGTCTCAGGCATGAAGCAAAAACTCACAGGAAGAGATGCTGCGAGCCACTGTAGACCGCGGGATTAGACAATTCAACCTAATTTCACTGGGCAGATTGAAGTCGGCGCGCCTAAGGCCTACGCGCACCTCTATTGGGCGCGCCGCTTAATCTGCCGATTTAGTCCGCGACTCATGGATCCACCATGCCTTCATCCGTTCAAACCTTCTCATTCCAGATTGAAGTCGGCGCGCCACAGCCCTTAACACTCTCTTCTGCGAGGCGCGCCGCTTAATCTGCCGACTTGCTCCGCGGGAGGGGCGCCGCTTAATCTGCCGATTTGGTCCGCGACTCATGGATGCGCTATGCCTTCATCCGCTCAAACCTTGCTCATTCGAGAGCTCGAGCACGCACGCCGGCTGCACGAGGAGAGACGCGCGTCGCCCGAGCGTGCCGCGGCGCTGGACCGCGTCGCGGAATGGCAGGCGCGGCGTCTCAACGCGACATATGCCGATCTTGCGCGAGACCCGCGTTACGCCAAGGCCATCGTGTTCTTTCAAACGGATCTTTACGGTCCGGGTGATTTCAGCCGTCGCGACGCGGATTTGTCGCGTGTCGTGCCGCTCATGGTTCGCCTGGTGCCGAATGGGGTGATCGCGACCATCGCGACGGCGATGGAGCTTTCGACCCTGTCGCAGGAGCTCGATAGTTCGCTGATCGAGGTTCTCGATGCGAGCGAGGCATTTACGGTGGCGCAATATTGCGCCGCTTACCGCGCTTGCGGAAACCGCGCGGCGCGCGAGCGCCAGATCGCGCTCATCGGCCAAACCGGACGCGCGCTCGATCGTTACGTGCGCACGCCCTTTGTGCGCACTACGCTCACGTTGATGCGAAAGCCCGCGCGCGCAGCCGGATTCTCCGCGCTGCAGGACTTCCTGGAGCGCGGCTTTGCGAGCTTCG
>VBCZ01000219.1:0-6339 GCA_005889025.1 Betaproteobacteria bacterium | reverse complement strand
TCCTTTGAGCGGCGTCATCAGAAAAGAGAGTTGCACGTCGAGCTGGATGTCGCTTTTGCCGACGCGCATGGTTCCCGACAGGCCGGGGCGCTCGAAAGCCACGTCGTCCCCGTCGAAACGGCAGACCAGGTCGAAGCGCTTGTTCAGATCCTCGGCGATCCTTTTCGCCGCGGCACGGGCCTTCGGCTGAGGGAGCTTGTGCCGACGCTTGATCGAAATCGTAGCCATTGTGGATTCTTCGGACTCGACCGCGCCAGTATACTCAAAGCCGATCGCTTTCCTGCGCCATCATACGGCGCCGCCGCGCAACAGACCCGATGGCGCAAAACGGTCAGAATCGGCGCCACTTCAAATCTGGAAATCGACCCATGGCCGGCAATCTCGCGCAATATTTCGCCCGGCATCTCGGGGTGCCCGGCAAAGTGCTGTACCGCCAGTTCGGTGACGGTTGGGCCGACGTCACCGTCGCCGAGGTCGCTGCCCTCGTCGGCCGATGGCAGCGGGCGCTCAAAGCTCTGGAACTCGCCGCCGGAGCGCGAATCGCGCTATGTATCAGAAACAGCGTCGACTGGATCGCGCTCGATCTTGCCGCGCTCGGGTCCGGCATGGTCGTCGTACCTCTGTACGTCGACGACAATCCGGACAACATCGCGTGGTGCGCTGGCAACGCCGAAGTGCAACTGCTGGTGGTGGAAAGCACGCATCTTGCGCAGGCGCTGGAAGACACCCGCGCTCCGCTGCCGCCGATCCGGGTTCTTCACCCGGATGCGGACGACCGCCGTGCATCGGTCGCGGCGCTGCTGCCCGAGACCGCGCCTGCGCCCGAGTTCCTAGCTCTGCCGGACGATGCGATGGCGACGATCTGCTACACCTCCGGAACGTCGGGACGCCCGAAGGGCGTCGTGCTCTCGCACGGCAACATCATCGCCAATGTGACCTCGTGCCAGCAGACGCGGATGGCGAGATCGAGCGATGTTTTCCTGTCGATACTGCCGCTGTCGCATATGTTCGAGCGAACGGGCGGCTACTATCTTCCCTTGTCGATCGGAGCCAAGGTTGTCTACGGCCGTGGCGTGGCGCAGATCGCCGAAGATCTTGCGTCACAAGCGCCGACGGTCATTTTTGCGGTTCCCCGCGTCTTCGAGAAATCTCTGGCCAGGATCGAGCAGGCGCTGGCAGGATCGGCCATCAAGCGCTCGCTGTTCGCGCAGTGTGTCGAGCGTGGCTGGCGAGTAGCGCAGGGAAGGGGAAGCGGGCTCGACCAGCTCCTGACGCCATACTTGCGCGCGCTGGTGGCCAAGCCCATTCTCGATCGCCTTGGCGGCAGACTCCGCCTTGCCGTCGTCGGCGGCGCGCCGCTCGATCCGATGATCGCCCGAACTTTCATCGGTCTCGGGCTGACGATGCTGCAAGGTTACGGAATGACCGAAGCGTCGCCGGTGATCTCGGTCAATCGCGACGACGACAACGATCCGGAATCGGTCGGTCCGCCGGTGCCCGGGGTCGAAGTCGAGCTTACCGAGGCGGACGAGCTCCTTGCGCGCGGCCGCAATATCATGCTCGGCTATTGGAAGAATGAGGAGGCGACGCGCGCGGCGCTCGACGCGCAGGGCTGGCTGCACACGGGAGACATCGCCGATATTCGCGATCGGAAAATCTACATCCGAGGGCGATTGAAGGACATCCTCGTCATGTCCAATGGCGAAAAACTGCCGCCGCAGGACGTCGAATTCGCCCTGACCCGCGATCCGGTGTTCGAGCAGGTGATGCTGGTCGGCGAAGGGCAGCCATTCCTGACTTTGCTCGCGGTGACCAAAGAGGGCGACGAGAACGGCCTGGTGAAGCGCGCCAACGATCTGCTCAAGGGCTTTCCGCGTTGGGTTCGCGTGCGCCGGGTAATTCCTACGAGAGAAGCCTGGAGCGTCGACAACGGATTGATGACACCCACGCTCAAGCTCAAACGGCCGCAAGTGCTTGCACGCTTCAAGGATCAACTCGATGCCGTGTACGCGGCAGAACGCGCGAAGTGATGCCTGACCGGGTTGACCCCGGATTGAAACCGGCGCTAGAATTCAAACAAACGTTTAAGTGATTCATGCCTTTTTTGGATGAATCACGAGCCCACCCGATTTGTATAGGAGAAGCACACGGTGGCAGCCAAGATCATTGCATTTGACGCGCCGAAGAACTCCGCGACCAAGGAAAGGATTCTCGACGCCGCGGAGGCGCTGTTCATGGAGCACGGATTCGAAGCGACGTCGCTGCGCCAAATAACGGCGACGGCCGGAGTGAACCTCGCCGCGGTCAACTACCACTTCGGCAGCAAGGAAGAGCTGTTCCAGGCCGTGCTTACGCGGCGGCTCGATCCCATGAACCAGGAGCGCATCGGCCTTCTCACGCGATTCGAGCGCGAGGCCGCGCCGCGCGCGCTCTCCTGCGAGCGCATCCTCGCCGCCATGTTCATTCCGGCGCTCCGGCTCGCGCGCGACCGCAGGCGCGGCGGCAAGGATTTTCTGCGACTGTTGGGACGCGCGTATGCCGATCCCGCGCCGTTCATCCGTCAGTTCCTATCCGAACAGTACGCCGTGATGATTTCGCGCTTCAAGGCGGCCTTCGGGCGCGCGCTGCCGCAGCTCCCCAAGCGGGAACTCTCCTGGCGGCTGCACTTTGTCATGGGCGCGCTTTCATACACGCTCGCCGGGACCGACGCGCTGAAGCTGATCGCCGAGCTCAATCCGCGAGACACGCACAACGACGAGACATTGCTGCGCCGGCTTGCGCCATTTCTTGTGGCGGGCCTCAAGGCGCCGCTTCCCGATCTCGTCGAGCTCGACGGCGAAAACGTTGCGCAGGCCCGGATCAGATAGGAGCTCTCTATGCTGACCGTCCTCTGGTTGTTCGCAGTCATCGTCGGGTTTTTTGCGCTGGCCTACATCAACGCCGCGGGGTGGGCATGGACCGTCGCGATCGGCGCTGCGCTTGCAGCGGCGTGGGCGATACATGCGATCCCGCTGCTGGCGATGCTGATCCTGGCGGTGGCAGCGATACTGCTTGCCATCCCCCTGAATGTGCCTGTCCTGCGTCGCAAGCTCATCAGCGACGCCATTCTTTCGGTGTTTCGCAAAGTGCTTCCGCCCATGTCGCAAACCGAGCGCGACGCCATCGAGGCGGGTACGGTGTGGTGGGACGGCGAGCTTTTCTCCGGACGGCCGGATTGGAGCAAGCTGCTTGCCATGCCCGGCCCGAAGCTCACCCCTGAGGAGCAGAGGTTTCTCGATCGCGAGTGCGAGGAGCTCTGTGCGATGGTCAGCGACTGGGAGACGACCCAGGTGTACCGGGATCTTCCCGCACACGCATGGCAATACATCAAGGACAAGGGTTTTCTCGGGATGATCATTCCCAAGAGATACGGTGGGCTCGGATTTTCCGCGTATGCGCATTCTCAGGTGATCACCAAGCTCTCGACGCATTCCGGGACCGTTGCCGTGACGGTAATGGTCCCCAACTCGCTCGGTCCGGGCGAATTGCTGCTGCACTATGGCACCGACGAGCAAAAGAACCATTACCTCCCTCGGTTGGCGAAGGGGATCGACATTCCCTGCTTTGCGCTGACCAATCCGCACGCGGGGTCCGATGCAGCCGCGATTCCCGACACAGGGATCGTTTGCATGGGTGAATACCAGGGCAAGCAGACGCTCGGTCTGAAAATAAGCTGGGAAAAGCGTTACATCACGCTTGGGCCGGTGGCTACTCTGCTTGGCCTCGCATTTCGCGCCTATGACCCCGAGCATCTTCTCGGCGACGAGCAGGAGCTGGGGATCACGTGCGCGCTGATTCCCACCAGCCATCCGGGAGTCAATATCGGCCGGCGTCACATGCCCTTGAACGCCGTTTTCCAAAACGGCCCGAACTGGGGCAAGGATGTTTTCATCCCCATCGAATGGGTGATCGGCGGCAAGGCGCAGGTGGGCAACGGTTGGCGGATGCTCATGGAGTCACTTGCCGCGGGCCGCGGAATTTCGCTCCCGTCGTCGTCGACGGGCATGTCCAAGCTTGCAGTACGCGCGACCGGCGGCTACGCACGTATCAGGCGGCAGTTCAAGACGCCGATCGGCAAGTTCGAGGGGGTCGAGGAAGCGCTGACGCGCATGGGCGGCAACCTGTACATGATGGACGCGACGCGCGCGCTCACCGCGCTTGCCGTCGATCTTGGCGAAAGACCCGCGGTGCTGTCGGGGATCGCCAAGTATCACCTCACCGAGCGCGGCAGGCAGATCATCACCGATGCCATGGACGTCGCGGGAGGGAAGGGCATCTGCATGGGCCCATCGAATTTCCTCGGTGCGGCGTATATGCAGATGCCGGTGTCGATCACCGTCGAAGGCGCCAATATCCTGACTCGCAGCCTGATCATCTTCGGCCAGGGCGCGATACGCTGCCATCCCTACGTTCTCAGGGAGATCGAGGCGACGCGCGAAACCGACATCGAGCGCGCCTCCGCGGGCTTCGACCAAGCGCTCTTCGGCCACATCGGCTTCGTGCTGTCGAACATGGCGCGCTCGTTCATCATGGGCCTCTGCGGATCTCATTGCGTGTCTGTGCCACGAGACGTTGCGCCCGAAACGCGCCGTTACTATCAACAGCTGACGCGTTTTTCGGCGGCGCTCGCGTTCCTGTCGGATATTTCGATGGGCTCGTTGGGCGGCGCGCTCAAGCGCAAGGAAAAACTTTCCGCCAGGCTGGGCGATATTCTGTCGCTGCTCTATCTCTGTTCGGCGACGCTCAAGCGCTACGAGCTGGAAGGTCGGCAGTCCGCGGACGCGCCGTTGATGCATTGGGCGATCTGGGATGCGATGTTCAAGGCGCAAAATGCCATCGAAGGCGTGCTGGCGAATTTCCCCAACAGAATGATCGCAGCGTTGCTGCGCACCCTGGTATTTCCTCTCGGACGCCCGTATGTCGTTCCTTCCGACAGCCTGGGGCAAAGCGTGGCGCGGTTGCTCATCGAGTCGTCCGCGTCGCGCGACCGGCTCACTGCGGGAATGCATATTTCGACCAGCGAAGACAATCCCGTAGGCGCAATCGAGCTCGCGATGGCTGCAGCCATCGCCGCCGAACCGATCGAGGAAAAAATCCGGGACGCGGTGAAAGACGCGCGATTTTACGTGACGTCGGGTGAGGATCCGGCCGCAGCGGCGCGCGCGGCAGGCGTGATTACCGCCGAGGAGATGGCCGTGCTTGCACGCGCCAGACGCCTGTCCGATCTAGTGATACGCGTGGACGATTTCCCGCCCGATCT
This sequence comes from Betaproteobacteria bacterium, assembly GCA_005889025.1. Classification (GTDB taxonomy): domain Bacteria; phylum Pseudomonadota; class Gammaproteobacteria; order Burkholderiales; family Casimicrobiaceae; genus PALSA-1003. The sequence continues at coordinate 1,040 of VBCZ01000219.1, read as the reverse complement.
CGGCGCGTCGGAGATCCGTCCAACCGACGCGGTCCGCTCGCACAAGGCGGCCGCCTAGGGCCGTTCGGGTTCGACGTGATGCCAGCGCAATCTGCGTGCGGAAGATCTCGCACGTTTACCGCCAGCGCGCTTGGCGTGGACTTTTTGATCCAACCATGAGACAGCGATGAATCAACCCATTTTCGTCGTCGATGGCGCGCGAACGCCGTTTCTCAAGGCACGTAACCGCCCGGGCCCGTTTTCGGCGTCGGATCTCGCAGTGCAGGCGGGACGCGCGCTGCTTATGCGCATGCCTTTCGCGGCCGACGCGCTGGACGAAGTGATCCTCGGTTGCGCGAGCCCGTCTCCCGATGAAGTCAACATCGGTCGGGTCGTTGCGCTGCGAATGGGTTGCGGCGAAAAAGTGCCGGGATGGACGGTGATGCGCAATTGCGCATCCGGAATGCAGGCGCTCGATTCGGCGATGACCAACATCCGTCTCGGACGCTCGCACCTGGTTCTCGCGGGGGGAGTCGATGCGCTGTCGCGGGCGCCGCTGCTTTATTCCGAGAGAATGGTGTTGTGGTTCGCCAACTTCAATGCGGCCAGGACGCTCGGTCAGAAGGCAGGTGCTTTTTTGAAGCTCCGGCCGACCGAGCTGCTCACGCCGATCATCGGCATCATGAAAGGTCTTACCGATCCCATGGTCGGCTTGCTGATGGGGCAGACTGCGGAGAATCTGGCATTCCGTTTCGGTATCACGCGACGCGAAATGGACGACTACGCGGCGCAAAGCCATCGTCGCGTGCTCGCTGCGCAGAAGACCGGCCATTTCGAAGGAGAGATCGTTCCGCTTTTCGATCGCGATGGCAAGTTGTACGCGGTGGATGATGGCGTGCGGGATGATTCCACGCCGGAAAACCTCGCCAAGCTCAAGCCCTTCTTCGATCGTAAATACGGCAACGTTACGGCGGGGAACAGCTCGCAGATCACCGACGGCGCAGCATGGCTGGTGCTTGCCTCCGAGACGGCGGTCGCCAAACACAAACTGCCGATCCTTG
>VBCZ01000218.1 GCA_005889025.1 Betaproteobacteria bacterium | reverse complement strand
AGATGGCGTTTCAGCACAAGAGTCACGCCTGAGCGGTTTGTCGAGTTGACAGATTTTCCTGGTATAAAACCGGCCAGATACAGGGGACGCTTTCATTGGATCACTATTGTCGAAGTGCCTCGCTTTCCTGCCGCTTATCTGACCGAGTTGGTTGAGTGGTCGTACCAAAGGGCGTTCGCGTCACTGAGCAAGGCAAAACAGATTGCAATTCGCACGTCACACAACTGATGTCAGGCGCATCTGCACGATTGCCATGCAAGAATCCGTGATCCTAGAGTCGATCCTCACCTGTCCGGTCTGCGGTTTTGCTTCTGTCGAAGTCATGCCGACCAATGCGTGTATCTTTTTCCATGAATGCGCTAACTGCCACAGCCTGCTGCGGCCCCTATCCGGCGATTGTTGCGTGTTTTGTTCCTACGGTTCGGTCAAGTGCCCGTCCGTGCAGCAGTCGCAGTTTCGTTGTAGTGGCGCTGCCCCATTGCGGCCATGAGTACGTCCGCTGGCTACTCAGGCACGCCGCTCGCCAAGAGGCTCGGCATCGCTTCCAGGCGAGGCTTTCGGAAGGAACCGATCTTGTGCACATCTTCGTAGCTCGGAAAAGCGCACTGACGAAGGAGCTTATTCGGTTGAGAAAGAAGCTTCGAAGCGACAGCGCGGTATGGGTCTCGTGGCCAAAGAAGGCATCGAAGGTGCCAACGGACATCTCAGAGGACACAATCCGCGAAATAGCTCTACCCCTCGGTTTTGTCGATATCAAGGTCTGCGCCGTAAGCGACGTATGGTCAGGGTTGAAACTGGTCATAAGGAAGGAGCTTCGTTGAAACGCGGCCTGCCTTGCGTTCGACCCGGACCCGCCTCAGCGGAGCCGGTTGCCTCGAACGTCAGGCCCAACGTGGCAAGCTCCATGGCGCCGCCGGGGTAGCTCGAGTGCGTCCCGATGAGGTGTTGCATGTCACTGCTTGAGGCGGAGCGCGTACAGGCGCGCATGGCGGTCGTGGACGAGCATATCCAATGCGAGAACAGGCACGACCTGGACGCCGTGATGGCAACCTTCGGCATGGACGCACGCTACGATGACGTGCCGTGGAGCGATCACCGCACGGGCCGCGACGGCGTGCGGTCGTACTATAGCGAGCTGATGCGCGCGGTACCCGACCTGGCAATAGAAGTGAAGGACCGGCACGCAGGATCCGAGAGCCTGGTGCTGGAGGTGACGATCCGGGGTACGCATCTCGGCCCGTGGCGCGGCCTGCCAGCGACGGGCCGACGAATGGAGTTTCCGCTTTGCGCGGTGTATGCGTTCGACGTCGATGACCGGCTGGCGGGCGAGCGCATTTACTATGATCGCGCAGCGGTACTGAGCCAGCTCGGCCTCTTCCACGAGCCTTCGCGCGGGTTGGGGCGGGTCGTGACCGCCCTCAGTCATCCGCTCACGATCGCGCGCGCATACCTGCGCCGCTCCCCTCGCAATTCAACCGAGTCCGCGCCCCCTCGCGCGGCCTAGGGCGCCCGCCGCATGCTCACCGCTGCTTGTCACTGTGGGGCCGTTCGACTCGAGGTGCCGCGTAAACCACGCAGGCTGACGAACTGCAACTGCTCCATCTGCCGCCGCTACGGCGCGCTGTGGGCGTACTACAAAGCCTCAGAAGTTCGAATCATCAGCGCGCCCGGCGCAACAAACGAATATGCTTGGGGTGACAAGTCGCTGAGGTTCGTCAGGTGCGGCACATGTGGTTGCATCACCCACTGGGAGGAAATGCATCCGAAGGAAGGCGGCCGAGTGGGTGTCAATGCGCGCAACTTTGAACCAAGCTCGCTCGGGTCCGTCCGTATCCGTTTGCTCGACGGTGCATCCACATGGAGGTACCTTGATTAACTGCCGGACAACCAAAGCGAAACGGCACCAACCGAATAAACTACAACCCGACCGATGCATGCGGATGAGGTGATTTGCATGGCCTCGCGCCGAGCATTCCTTGCGACCATGATGGGCGGCCTTCTCGCCAAGCCGCTGCCTGTCGGGGCGCAGCAAGCTGGAAAGGTTTACCGCATCGGATTTGTCTGGGATTCGCCGGCCGTGTGGCCAAATGCGCTCGAAGCGTTTCGGCAGGGCTTGCGCGATCTGGGTTGGGTCGAAGGAAAGAACATCGTCGTCGAATATCGCTGGGCCGAAGGGCGATTCGACCGGCTCCCCAGCCTGATGGACGAGCTCGTCCGCCTCAAGGTCGATCTCATCGTCGCACCGACGTCCATCTATACCGGTGCGGCCAAGCGAGCGACCTCGACGATTCCTATCGTCTTCGTAAGTCACGCGGACCCGATCGGCAGCGGTCACGTGGCCAGCCTCGCGCGTCCCGGCACAAATGCCACCGGGCTCACCATCATAATGAGTGAGACGATGGCCAAAAGTCTGGAATTGCTCAAGGCGACCCTCCCTGCGCTCACTCAAGTTGCCATGATCTGGGACCCAGCCACGCCGTCGCATGCACCGGGCCTGAAGGCCGTCGAGGCCGTGAGCCGGACACTGGGGCTGCGGCTTCAATCGGTGGCGGTGCGCAGCGCGACGGAATTCGAGAGCGCCTTTTC
>VBCZ01000217.1 GCA_005889025.1 Betaproteobacteria bacterium | reverse complement strand
GGTTCGTTTTGACGCCTCTCCCTTTGGAAGAGGCCGACGCGGCTCATTGGCAAATGAGCGCGTCGGGTGAGGGGAAGGGCTGTTCTCATTTTCCAAAACCAATCTCGAAATTGCCGAACGCGTCGACCTTGAGCGAGCGGCGCGGGTGCACCACGACAGTGGTATCGGTGGTCTCGATCACCGCGGGACCGACCACGTGGTTGCCCGGCACGAGGAGAGCGCCGTCGTAGACGGGGCTTCGCGCGGCCTTCTTCAGGTCAGCCCAGTAGATATCCCGCTTGCCGAGGACCGCTTTTGTATCGATCCTGGTGCTGAGCCTTCTCGCCGGAGAGAGTTTGGGACGCGGCGTTGCCGCGATCGCGCGCAGGCGCAGCGTCACGATTTCCAACCGCGCTTCGCCGTAGGATGAGCCGCGTCCGTAGAGCTGCTCGTAACGTGTGATGAAACGACGGCGCAATGCTTCCGCAAAACCCTTCTTCAAGCGCTTCTCCGGCAGCATGACCTTGACCTCGTTGATCTGGCCGCGGTGCCGCATGTCGAGCGAGAACTGGAAGCGGCGGCGTGGTTTCGCGACACGGTCGCGGTCCAGTTGCTCGTTCGCCTTTTGCTCCAGCGCGTCGAGCGCGCGGTTGACGCGCGCCGCATCGAACGGGCTCGCTTGGATGTCGACCTGTTCGTAGACGTGCAAAATGTCGGCGGAGGCGGCGCCGAACGCGCACCAGGTGGAGGCGATCTCCTTTTGCGGGATCACCACCTTCTTCACTCCGAGCTCGTAGGCAAACACGCCTGCGTGCGCTGGGCCCGCACCGCCGAACGCGAATAGCACGAAGTCCCTCGGATCGAGCCCCTTCTCGACGGTCACTTTGCGGATGATGTCCGCCATCTTGAACTCGGCGATCCTGGCGATGCCGCTCGCCACTTCCATCAGCGAGAGCTTGAGTGGGTTGGCGATGCGCTGGACCGCGTCGACGGCCTTCTTTCGGTCGAGCTTGATGCGCCCGCCCAGGAAATTGTCCGGGTTGATCGTGCCGAGCACGACGTCGGCGTCAGTCACGGTCGGCGCGGTGCCTCCTTTGCCGTAGCACACCGGTCCGGGATCGGCGCCCGCCGACTCCGGCCCCACGCTTAAGGTTCTGGAGGCCTTGTCGACGCGCGCAAGCGAGCCGCCGCCCGAGCCGATCGCCTGGATGTCGACCCTGGGCAGGAAGTATTCGTACTGCGCCACGTTGGAGACGAACGAGTACGCCGGCTGGCCGCCGGAAATGATGCCGACATCGAACGAAGTTCCGCCCATGTCGGTGGTGATAATGTTCGAGTAGTCCATCAGCCGGCCCAGGTACTGCGAACCGGTGACGCCCGACACGGGACCTGAGTCCAGCGTGAGCAGCGGCGATTCTCTCGCCTTGTCCACCGAGATCGAGCCGCCCGCGCACTGGGTGATCTGCAGCGGTTGCGTGTAACCCGACGCCTTGAGCTGCCGATCGAGGTTCCCGAGATACTTTGCCATCACCGGCCCGATGTACGCATTGAGCGCAGTCGCGGTCATGCGCTCGTATTCGCCCCACTTCGGCGCGATGTCGACGGAGCAGGATACGAACACGTGAGGTGCTAGGTCGCGGATCATCTCCTTGACGCGCAATTCGTGTCGCGAATGCTTGAATGACCAGAGGAAACAGACCGCGATCGCCTCGACATTCTGCGCGACAAGGCGCGTGATTGCGTCCACGGCATTCGTTTCGTTGAGCGGCACCACCACCTCCCCGAAGCAATCGATGCGCTCCGACACGCCTTCGATCAGGCGCTTCGGCACGATCGGCACCGGCTTCTGGCTCTCGGGGAAGTGCACGACCTTGCGGATGTCGCGGGACGTCACGCCGCGCGAGCCGCGCATGATGTGGATGGCATCCTCGTGGCCGCGGGTCGTGATCAGTCCGACCCGGGCCCCCCTCCTCTGAATGAGCGTGTTCGTGCCTACGGTGGTTCCGTGCGTGAGCACCGCCACGTCACGGCAAAACCGCTCGAAGGAAAGTCCCAGACGCTCGGGCGGTGATCCTGCCCCCGCGGTCGAGCACCACGCAATCGGTGAACGTGCCGCCGATGTCGACCCCGACGAGCAGGCGTCGTTCCGGCGGAGGCCGGGACCCAATTTCGGCCAGCTCACGCTGTCGAATCATGAAACTTGGATCCCGGACCTCGCTTACGCCCGCCCGGGATGACGCTGCGACCAGCGGATTCGCGCTTCGCTTCCCTTGCGCTCGCCGGGTCTCGTGTCACTGTCCGAACTCGAATGCGTCGTGCGACTCGGTGTGCACCTGCACTCCGGTTCCGGCCGACTGAACGTCGCCGCTGACCATGTGCAGGCGGTTGCCGACCACGGCGCCCGCGAGGCCGTGCCGCGATACCGGCAGCGACGGCAGGACTGTCCAGCTGTTGCTCGCCGGATCGTACGCTTCCAATGCGCGAAACGTGTACATCCTTTGGCCGTCCTGGCCCTCGCCACCCGTGACATAGATACGCCCGCCGTAGACTCCGGACGCCATCGCGCTGCGCGCCGAGGGCATCTTCGCGCGAGGGCTGCCCCAGGCGTCCGTGGCCGGGTCGTATTCCTCGACAACGTCGACGTTGCTGCTGCCGCCGGTGATGAACGCGCCGCCGACGCGCCCGCCGATCACGTAGATCTTTCCGTTCACCGCGCCCGCGGTCGCGTGATTGCGCGGGGTCGGCATCGCGGTTCGCGCTCGCCACGTGTTATTGGCGGGATCGTATTCTTCGACGGTCCCCACCGAGACGTGCGGGCGCGCCGGGTGCACGGCCGTTTCCTTCGAACCAGAAGGCGTCGTCGCGCCGCCGATGACGTAGATCTTGTCGCCCGCCACGGCCGCAACCGGCGAACCGCGCTTGGTCGGCAAAGGCGCCAGCGCTTTCCAGCTGTCGGCGGCGGGATCGTACTCCCATGCATTGTCTATGGGCACCCACGCCGCCGGCCCCGTCGCCGGCAGCACGAAGCCGCCGAACGCGTAGATCTTCCCGCGGTACTCGGTAAAGGCGACGTGATGCGACAAAAGCGGCATCGGTTTCTTCTTCGTCCACTTGTCGCTGGCCGGATCGTACTCGTAGACCATCCCGATCGGCTTCCAGCCCGGCGCGAGACCGCAAAACACATACATCTTGCCGTTCGCCGCTACGCCCAGCAGCTCTTCGGCGGGCTCGGGGAATGGCGCGAGCTTGGTCCATTTGCCCTGCGCCTGCGCTGTCGCAGGCATCAGCAGTCCGAGCCACAGAATGATGAGACAGACGCGCAGCGGACCGATGGCGCCAATCATGTTCTCCCCCTTGCTTCGATCAAGGCCGTCCCGTTTACCGGGACCGGCGCTCTAGCTTAGTCCTGGCAAGCGGTCGCAGACAAATCGCGGTTGGGCATGCCACGCATAGCCGGGATGGATGGCACTCGCCGTGCCGAGAAACGCCGAGGCGAGGAGCGCGAGCGCGGTGCTGAGGTCCATGCCTCCTACGCTGCTCTTTGTTTGGTAAGTCTCCTTTGTGTAAGCGCGCGGCAGGCCCTCGTCGAGTCCGTCCTCGATCGCAAGCCGCACTCCGGCGCGAGCAAGACATTGGCCCCATCCTCCACCGCCTGCGCCCGCTCGAACTTCTCCGCCGACGCGCTCCCGATACTCGCGAGATCCACCCCGCGCGCCTTGCAGTACGCCGTCGCGTCCGCGACCGCCTGCCGTAATTCATCGACCAACGCCTTCTGGTCGCGCACCGCCAGGTTGCCGTCGCGGCCCTGGGCATAGATGGCGAGCGCGCGCTCCAGCGATGCGAACACGTTGGCGTTGTCCACGATCATGCCGCTGTGCTTTCCCGAGAAAACGCGGTTCGCCCGCGCGATGGTTTGCATCGAGGTGTGGTGCGCATCGGTTTGTCGAGGTAAATCGTCGAGCAGCTCGGCGCGTCGAATCCCGTCAACCACATGGCGCAGAGGAATACCAGGCGCAGCGGATCGTCCGGAGTCTTGAACTTTTCATCCAGCTCCTGTTCATTCATCCGCTTGCGGTGCGGAACGATGTCGAGGCCGAGCTTCTTCATCTGCTCGATCTCGTTCTGGCCCGGCGACACCATGTCGGCCATCGCTTCGTTGACGGCGCGGCCGACGTTGCTGCCTTCGGGCCGTTGCAGTAGGTAGTCGAATCGGGCGCTCGGCGTCAGGAACAGGACGCCTTCGGCCATGTAAGCCTTGGGATCGTCGATGCGCGACATGCCCCGGCGCGCGGAACCCCCGGCTTTCTCGAGTTCGGCGCGGCGCTTGGCGAAACGCGCCTCGGCAAAGCGAAGAAAGATGAGGCCCAGGACGGGCGTCGAGTACTGCCCCACCTTCAGCCCGGAGTTCGCGCGGAACTGGTCCGCCGCAGCCCACAGGCGCTTTTCCAGCGTTTGATTGGCGGTGTCTTTTTCGGATGGTGCGACCCAGCGCATGACGCCCTCGGAATCAGGCTGCGTTCTTCAGAACCTCCACTTCGCGATCAAGCTTGCCGGCGATCGCATCCTTTGCGATCTCCAGGTCGTAATGGGATTGCAGGTTCATCCAGAACTGCGCTTCCATGCTAAAAAACTTCCCGAGGCGTAGTGCTGTATCCGCCGTGATCGAACGCTTGCCCTGCACGATCTCGTTGATGCGCCGCGGCGGCACGCCGATGCCCTTGGCGAGACGGTACTGGCTGATTTCCATTCCTTTGAGGAAGTCCTCAGCGAGCACTACGCCGGGATGCACTGGATCGAATTTGCGTTTGGCCATGTCGCTCTCCTTCAGTGATAGTCCACGATCTCGACGTCGTAGGCATCGCCATCCTTCCAGACAAAGCAAATGCGCCACTGATCGTTAATGCGAATACTGTACTGTCCCGCTCGATCGCGCTTTAGCGCCTCGAGCCGGTCGCCCGGCGGTATGCGCAGGGAATCGAGTCGCATCACCGCATGCAACTGCGCCAGCTTGCGCCACGCCAAAGGATGCAGCGCGGGCGCTAGCCAGCGCACATATTCGCGGGCGAATATACGGGCAGTGTCCTTGTGGGCGAAGGACTTGATCACCGGCAATAGTAACGCGGACCGTTATTAGCGGCAAGCGTTACTAAAAAATTGCCCAAGGCGACGCACGCCCAAAGTCTATTCGCGGTACGAGGGATCGATCTT
>VBCZ01000216.1 GCA_005889025.1 Betaproteobacteria bacterium | reverse complement strand
CGATGTTGCGCCGTTTGGTGGTGGACGGCAAGCCGGACTATTTCGCGGTCGTGTTCGATGCGCCCGGGAAGACCTTTCGCGATGATTGGTATCCGCAGTACAAGGCGAACCGATCGCCCATGCCGGACAACCTCACTCTGCAAATCGAACCTCTGCACGAGCTCATCCGCGTTCACGGCTGGCCTCTCCTGATGGTCGAAGGCGTCGAAGCCGACGACGTCATCGGCACGCTGGCGCGGCAGGCGGAGGCGCAAGGGATCGACATTCTGATTTCCACCGGCGACAAGGATCTCGCTCAGCTCATCACGCCACGCGTGACGCTGGTGAACACCATGAGCAACGAACGGCTTGACGTTGAAAACGTTGCCGCCAAGTTCGGGGTGCGCGCCGATCAATTGCTCGACTTACAGGCGCTGACGGGCGACTCGATCGACAACGTGCCCGGCGTCGCCAAGGTTGGACCGAAAACCGCGGCCAAATGGCTCGCCGAGTATGGAACGCTGGACAACTTGATCGCACACGCAGGAGATATTGGCGGCGTGGTCGGAGAAAACCTGCGAGCCGCGCTTGAGTGGCTTCCCCAGGGCAGGAGACTGTTGACCGTAAAGACCGATTGCACACTGCCATTCGCGCCGACCGCGCTCGCGGTGAAGCCGCGCGACGCCGCGAAGCTTCGCGAGCTCTACGATCGCTTCGAGTTCAAGGCCTGGATGAAGGATGTCGAAGCCGATGCGGCGCAGGCTTCTTCACCTGCGCTGTCCACGGGTGCGCCCGGGCCCGCGACCGAGCCCGTGCCGGCATTAGCGCGCAACTACGAAACGGTGCTCGACTCATGGGCGTTTGAACGCTGGGTGGAGTCGATTGACAATGCCGAACTGGTTTCTTTCGACATCGAAACGACAAGCCTCGACCCCTTGCAGGCGCGCATCGTCGGCCTGTCTTTCGCAATCGAGCCTGGACGATCCGCGTACATCCCGGTCGCGCATCGATACGCCGGCGCGCCGACGCAGCTTGCGCTCGATACGGTTCTCGCGCGGCTCAAGCCGTGGCTCGAGAATCCGTCGAAGAAGAAGCTCGGGCAAAACATAAAGTACGATCAGCACGTGCTGGCCAATTACGGCATAAAGCTCGCGGGCGTGGCGCACGACACATTGTTGCAATCGTATGTCCTCGAGTCGCATCGATCGCATGACATGGAAAGCCTGGCGTACCGGCACCTCGATCTGAAGACGATGAGCTATGCCGAAGTCGCCGGAAAGGGCGCAGGACACATCGGCTTCGATCAGGTCGCGGTCGAGAAAGCCGCGGCGTACGCCGCCGAGGATGCGGATATCACGCTGCGCCTGCACCGCACCCTCCGGGCCAAGATTGTTGCGGACGCCAAGCTCGATTTCATCTATTCCAAGATCGAATTGCCGACGCGGGAGGTGCTCTTCCGGATGGAGCGCGAGGGCGTCCTGATCGACCGGGAGATCCTATCGGCGCAGAGCCGTGTGCTCGGCGAACGGATGCTGTCGCTGGAGGAGCAGGCGTTCCAGGCTGCGGGTCAACCATTCAACCTCTCATCGCCGAGACAGTTGGGAGAGATTCTTTTCGACAAGATGAAGCTGCCGGTGGTGAAGAAGACGGCGACGGGGCATCCATCCACGGACGAGGACGTCCTCCAGGAGCTCGCGGCAAACTACCCGCTGCCGCGGCTGCTCCTGGAGCACCGGGCGCTTTCCAAGCTAAAGTCGACCTACACCGACAAATTGCCGCTGATGGTCAACGCCAGCACAGGACGCGTTCATACCTGCTTCGGGCAGGCGACCGCGGTCACGGGGCGGCTCGCCAGCACCGAACCCAATCTGCAGAATATCCCCGTGCGCACGCTCGAAGGAAGGCGTATCCGCGAGGCCTTCATAGCGCCGCCCGAACACACGCTGGTGTCGGCGGACTATTCACAGATCGAACTGCGCATCATGGCGCACCTCTCGGGCGATGAGTCGCTGCTAAACGCGTTCTCCCAAGGCGCGGATATCCATCGCGCCACCGCGGCGGAGATTTTCGGCGTGTCAATGGAAGAGGTGACCTTGCAGCAACGCAGTTACATCAAGGCCGTGAACTTCGGATTGATCTATGGAATGAGCGCATTCGGGCTCGCTGCGCAACTCGGCATCGAGCGCGGCGCGGCTCAACAGTTCATCGACAAATACTTCATACGCTATCCCGGTGTTGCAGACTACATGCAACGCACGCGCGAGCTTGCGCGTCGGCAGGGTTACGTGGAGACGGTTTTCGGTCGGCGCCTGTGGCTGCCGGACATCAATGCGGGCGGCGGCCCGCGTCGACAGGCCGCCGAGCGCGCCGCGATCAACGCGCCGATGCAGGGGACTGCCGCGGATCTGATCAAGCTCGCGATGGTCGAGGTGCAGCAATGGCTCGACAGAGAGCGGCTCGGTGCGCGCTTGATTTTGCAGGTCCACGACGAGCTGGTGCTCGAAACGCCTCTGGCGCAGCTCGAGGAAGTTAAATCGACGCTGAAAAGGCTCATGGCCGGCGTTGCCCAGTTGCGTGTACCACTTGTTGTCGACATCGGCAGCGGCCCGAACTGGGAGCAGGCACACTAGCAAGCGAGGGGTCCCGCGGCGTGTCGCGATCGGGGCGAAATGGTCACGCCAGCTCGCTACCGCCTGTATCTCGCAGTCGGCCGTTGGTAAGGCGACGACCCCTTGCGAGACCCGTTGCGTTATAAGAGCACGAGTTCAACGGATCGCTAAATGCTTGCACCCGCACATGTTGGCCATCTTGCGATGTTGCGTGCCCTTATCAGGCAAGCCTCCGCCGAGGGGAGCTTTGCTTCCGGCCTTGCCGGCGATACGTCGCAGTCCGTTGAATTTTTCGACAAACTCAAGCGCGCGCTGGTCCACGGTTACTTTATTGAAGAAGACCCGCGCAGCGGACGCGTCGAATCCGTTTCCGTGCCCGGATACGTGTTCTGGGCCGATGATCGGAACAGCAGCAACCCGCCCATGGGCTTCGGGCTGTTCCGCGCAATCGAGGGAGGCTACGAGCTGTGGCTCGCCGGATTGGAGCTGGGGCGGCGCGGCGGCGGCCACGGCCGCGCCCTGATCGATTCGCTTTTCAATACGCCGCCGGGGAAAAAGACGTGGGTCGTGCGCATTCCGCGCGGGTCGAAGTACCGATCCACCGTTGAGCACCTGCTCGGCCCGCATCATTTCCAGCCTGTCGGCGACACGCCGAACCTTCGCTGGTTTCTCCGCCGGGATGCGCCGTACACCGTAGCCGTGCGAGTGCGCGACATCGTCGACGGCCATCCGGCACCGAACTAGCTTCCGCAGAGCGCCTCGGGTCAGTTGGCGCGCGGCGCGACTTCGTCGTCGTAGATGTCGCAGTAGCTCGTGTACACGGACGCAATCGTCACCGGTCCCAGCACTAGCCACCCCAGCATCAGGGGCAGCGTCGCGATGAATGCCAGAATGATCCAGATGATGCCGTAGATCAGAAACGGCAGAATATTCTTCGCGCACCCCGACAGCGATAACCGCATCGCCTCCAACGGTTCCGCGCTCTTCAATACGACCAGCGCGGGCGCAAACCAGATCGCCATTACCAGCGGCAAGTACAGCAGCAGGAACAACAGTGCGCCGACCATCAGCGCCGAAAAGACGCCTGGGAGCAGCGTCGCTGCGGCCAGCGGCTCGTCGAGCTTCCATATTTCGGTAATGACGGCCGCGCCGAAAAGGATGAACAACAAGCCAACCACGACGACCATGATGGCAAGCACGAGCGCGGTATAGATCAAGCCGACGACAAAAAGGTGTCCGGCGCGCTGGCCGAATCCGGCAAAAAGATGGGCGACGGTGAATTTCTCCCTCCGATCCATCGCCCGGCAGCCCAACATCACGCCGCCGGCAAAGACCGGGAATAGCACCTGCGTGCCGAAGTAACCCAGCAGCGGGATGAATGCGAGGACGACATTGATTGCGAAGAGGATCAGGACGACAAGAATCCAAACGCCTGGCGATTGTGCGAACAGCCGCCACGCCTCGGTGAGCCAGGCCAGGCCCCGGCCGGCGGCGACACCGCGCGGCGTCGCCGCAGACGGAAAAACAGCCTCGCTGACCATCGCGCTTCCCACCCCTTTCGCGCGCTCTTCCGCGGAAAAAACATATCACAGCCGGCCGGGTTGCATTGCCAAAGCCACTGAGGGCTTGATTTCGCGGCCAAGTTTCCTTATTATTAGCACTCGATGCCGATGAGTGCTAGCAACGCGGCAGTAGGACTCAGCTGGTTACAGGGGTCGGCTCCCCTCAATAACAGCGCGACCCCATTACCTTCGATAATCTTCACAGGAGTGAGTACTCACATGAAAATTAGCCCATTGCACGATCGCGTCATCGTGAAGCGACTCGAGGAAGAACGTAAGACGGCAGGCGGCATCGTTATTCCCGATACCGCGGCAGAAAAACCTTCCCAGGGGCAGGTCGTTTTCGCCGGGCCCGGCAAGACCGATGAAAACGGCAAACTGATCCCTATGGGAGTCAAGATCGGCGACACCATCCTTTTCGGCAAGTACTCGGGGCAGGAATTCAAGCTGGACGGGCAGGATTACCTGCACATGCGCGAAGACGACATTATCGGCATCGTCGGCTAATGCGGATTCAACGAACACACCACTGATTCAGGAGAAAAGACAATGGCAGCCAAAGATGTTCGCTTCGGCGAAGGCGTCCGTAACAGAATGATGTCGGGCGTGAATGTTCTCGCCAACGCGGTGAAAGTGACGTTAGGCCCGAAAGGCCGCAACGTCGTGCTCGAGCGCAGCTTCGGCGCGCCGACAATCACCAAGGATGGCGTATCGGTCGCGAAAGAGATCGAGCTCAAGGACAAGTTCGAAAACATGGGCGCGCAGATGGTCAAGGAAGTCGCTTCCAAGACGTCAGACGTCGCCGGTGACGGCACGACCACGGCGACCGTGCTTGCGCAATCGATCGTTCAGGAAGGAATGAAATACGTTGCCGCGGGCATGAACCCGATGGACCTCAAACGCGGGATCGACAAGGCCGTCATCAGCGTAGTCGAAGAGCTCAAGAAGATCAGCAAGCCTTGCACGACCAGCAAGGAAATTTCGCAGGTAGGAGCGATCTCGGCCAACGCGGACGAATCGATCGGCAAGACCATCGCCGATGCTATGGACAAGGTGGGCAAGGAAGGCGTCATCACCGTCGAGGATGGCAAGGGTCTGGAAAACGAGCTCGACCTCGTCGAAGGCATGCAGTTCGATCGCGGCTACATCTCGCCGTACTTTATCAATAATCCCGACAAGCAGACCGCCGTTCTCGATGAGCCGCTGATCCTTCTGCACGACAAAAAGATCAGCAACATTCGCGATCTTCTGCCGTTGCTCGAGCAGGTAGCGAAGGCCGGCAAGCAGCTTCTGATCATCGCCGAGGACGTCGATGGCGAGGCGCTGGCGACGCTGGTCGTCAACAACATCCGAGGGATTCTGAAAACCGTCGCCGTGAAGGCGCCGGGATTCGGCGATCGCCGCAAGGCGATGCTCGAGGACATCGCGATCCTCAGGGCCGTGCCAAGCGCGTCGAAGTCGCCAAGGAAGACACCACGATCATCGATGGCGCGGGCGAAAAGTCGGCGATCGAAGCGCGGGTGAAGCAGATCCGCACACAGATCGAGGAAGCGACCTCCGACTACGACAAGGAAAAGCTGCAGGAACGCGTGGCGAAGCTCGCCGGAGGCGTGGCGGTGATCAAGGTAGGCGCAGCAACCGAAGTCGAGATGAAGGAAAAGAAGGCGCGCGTCGAAGACGCGCTGCACGCGACGCGGGCGGCAGTCGAGGAAGGCATCGTCGCAGGCGGCGGGGTCGCGTATCTACGCGCTCGCGTGAACCTGAAAAACCTGAAGGGCGACAACCCGGACCAGGACGCGGGCATCAAGATCGTTCTGCGTGCGCTGGAGGAGCCCGCGCGGCAGATCGTGGCGAACGCCGGCGACGAGCCCTCCGTGGTCATCAACAAGATCGTGGAAGGCAAGGGCAACTACGGCTTTAATGCTCAGACCGGCACTTACGGCGATCTGGTCGATATGGGTGTCGTCGATCCGACGAAGGTCGCTCGGATGAAAAACCGATGGGAGGCGGTGGCGGCATGGGCGGCATGGACGGCATGGGCGATATGGACATGTGATCCGGCAGCGCCGAAAGGCGCGTGGACTGGAAATCCAAATTTAAAAGCCCCGCTCCGGCGGGGCTTTTTCTATGGGCAGGCCCAGGAAAATTTCTGCTGGCGGCGCCGCTGGAAATGCCGATCAATCGAGAGCGACTCGAAACACACCGCCGAAGAACGTTATGCCGTTGTTGGGTTGCTTGATTCCCCCGTTCGATACATGACGCGCATACCCTGCCAGCTCGAAGCGGCGGTGTTCGCCGAACGCTACGCCCAGACCTCCCTGCTCGTTGAACTGAAACGCGCTGCCGAAATGCCTTTCGCTGTTGATGCGCGTCGCCGACAGCGCGCTCACGCCGACGCCCGCCTCGGCGAAAACCGCGACCGGCCCCGTTCCGGGTGCGGTCCAACGCAGTGTCGGCGTTACGCTTGCCTCCCACAGCGAACGATGATCGGTGGATTCGTCGTAGCCGCGCCAGTATGAAAGTTGCGCCAGCAGCCGGGTGTCGAACCCCAGATCTTTCAAGGGCACGCATGCGCACAGAGAATTCCAGAACGTCGCGAACCCGAACATCTTCACCTGATTTCCGTCAGCGCCGGTCACGGCAACCCCATCCGACATGGAAAATGGAGCGGCCAAGGCGCCGGGCGCAACGCACAAGGCCACCGTGAGCAGGACGCTTCGTACCGAATTGAGCTGGACCGGGAAATCTCGAAGCATCAACATCGTCAATCCTGATCGAAGGTGAGCTCGCGAACCGCCTGCGGCGGGCGGGTGACTTCGAGTGCATCGACACGCCAATCGATTCCAAGGCAGCCAAATCGGATGCATCGCGCCGGCGCATTGTACGGGCGGGGCATCAGGCCTGCAAGCAGCCTAGGCGCCGGCCCAGCGCTGCCCGGCCCCCAAACAAGCGTGGGCCGCAGGTTTAGGAGCCCGCCCGCATGACGTCCGGAATGCTCTTCGCGCTTGCGATCAGCGCACTGGTGGTCGCGGTGCTTATCGGTTTGGTGCGCCGTCAGCGCAATGCGGGCGCTCGAGCGAAGGACGGCGATCCTGCCACCGCCGCACAATGGACCGAAGGCGAAACCACTCGCCTTTTATCCAGTGCGGAGCTGCCGGGCCTTTACCTGCTGCGGCCGCGCTTTCTGTCCAAGGCTGAAAGCGTGGTCTACCTTTTGATCAAAGCGGCGTTTCCCAGACACGACATTTTCGCCCGCGTGCGCCTGGCCGATGTCCTCCAGGTCAAGATTGGCCCCCAGGGCATGGAAAGGCTGCGCGCGTTTCGCAAGATCGCCAACCAGCACGTCGGGTTCGTCGTTTGTGATCGCGACATGACCATTGTCGCGATCGTCGACTCCAAGGAGCCCGAGCAGGTTCAGAACCCACGCGAGCAGAAGCTTGAAATCATCAAGCAGCGTTGTCTCCAGGCAGCACAGGTCAAGTACCTCTGCGTGTATCCGCCGACACTGCCAGAACTGGTTTGATGTTCGTTCAGCCTGACGGGATGACTTGGCGGCAATTGGGCGCGGACGGCGAGCCACGTTCCTCCCAGGATCAGCGCGCAGCCCGCCAGCGTGTTCGCTGCAAGCGTCTCACCCAGGAAAACAACACCCCAAAAGACGCCGAACAACGGAATCAGGAACGTCACCGATAGCGCTCGCGCCGGCCCTATGTTCGCAATCAGCCGGAAATAGAGCATGTACGCGACCGCGGTCGATGCTAGCCCGAGCGCGAGCACGTTGGCCACGACGAGCGCGCTTAGCAAGCCGGCGGGCGGCGACAATGGAAGCGACGGTGCCAGCGCCAGCGCGGCGCCGAGCTGGCTATATAGCGCGATCGAAAAACTCGGCATGCCTGTCAGCTTCGCCTTTGCGTAGACGCTGGCGACGCCGTAGCACAGCGCCGCCACCAAGCACGCCGCCATGGCCAGCATCGTCTTAGGCGCCAGCGGTTCGGGATGCCAGCCGACCAGGATCGCCACGCCGGCGAGCCCTAGAGCCATGCCGACGATTTTGACAGGGGCCAGTGGCTCCCTGAGCCAAATCGCAGCGACCGTCGCGCCAAAGAAGGGACTGGTCGCGTTGAGGACGGCCGCCGTCGAGGCAGTCACGTATTGCTCCGCGTAGCAAAACAGGGCAAACGGCAGCGCCGAGTTGATCACGCCGACCGCAAGAAAACCGCGCCAGTGGGCACGCAAGCTCGGGACAACTCGGCGGAAAAGGGCAAACGCGAACAGCGCCACGAAGGCGATGGCGACTCGGCTTTCGGCGAGCCACAACGGCCCCAGTGCGGGAACGGCGACCCGAATGAATGCAAACGATCCGCCCCACAGCGCGGCGAGCACGAGCAGCCGCGCGAGATCCGCAATCGCCACGGTGGTTTCTTTACCGAGTCTTACGGAAATGGTTGACGACCATTTCCGTCACGATGCGCCCCTCTCCTAAGCGAGACGGGCGGGGGTGAGGGTAGCGGCGGGAGAAAGCATTGGCCGTGACGGCTGAGCTTTGCCGATTGTCAGTCATTTCCGCAAAGCTCAGGAGATCGCGCGAGGCGCGGCAATCGGCTGTGCCGGCATGCGCAGAGACAGCTGACCCGCGGTGCTCGCGTGGTTTCGTTCATGTTCGAGCAGCCACGCCTTCCGCCACAATCCGCCGCCATAACCCGTCAGCGTGCCGTCCGCACCGATAACGCGGTGACATGGGATGATGATGGCAAGCTTGTTGTCACCGTTGGCGCGTCCTACCGCACGCACGGCAGACTGTCTCCCGACCATCGCCGCGATATGCGCATAGGAACGCGTTTCACCGGGTGGAATCCGGCGCAACGCCTCCCATACTCCGCGCTGGAATGCGGAACCGGACAGTTGGAGCGGCGTGTTGAAGCCGAGCGACTTGCCCGAAAAATAGGCGTCCAGCTCACGCCCGATGGCGTCGAGATGGCGATGCTCGCCGGGAACGACGTACTGCGAGAAGTGGCGACGCAAGGTCTCCAACTCGCGCTGGAGGCCCCGGCGATCGACAAACTCGAGCAGATGCAAGCCGGCATCGTTTGCCAACGCCAGCATCGGACCGAGCGGCGTTTCAAACCACTTCGCGTACAGGCAATCCACGGCGCGCGCCTGGCTGGGCGCCGTGCCGAATACTTTCACGAAGGCATCGCGAAAGCCGCTGGAAGATTCGAAGCCTTGATCGAGTTGCAGGTCGAGCATGTTTTTTCCTTGTCTGACTCCAGTGAGCGCAAGTCCCATTCGCCGGGCACGGTGATAGGCATGAAAGCTCATGCCGCAGTAACGCTGAAACGCCCGTCGCGCCGTGGACGGGTCGATGCCCATACGCACCAGATCGGATTCGCGCAGTCGTGCGCCCGGCTCGGCCTCCACGGCCGACAGGAGCTGCCCCACTACCGGAGGTGGCTTGGGGCGCACATCGAGCGGCCGGCAGCGCAGGCAGGGGCGATAGCCCGCGTACAGAGCATCATGCGGCCGCGCGTAGAATTCGACGTTTTCGCGCTTGGGCGTGCGCGCGTGACACACCGAGCGGCAAAAAATGCGGGTGGTCTTGACGCCCACATAGAAGATTCCGTCGAAGGCCGGGTCGCGCCTGACGAGCGCGCGGTACATCTCATCGGGTGCTGGCAGCTTGTTCATGCGATGGATTATAGGCAACGCGCGGATGCCGCGTCGTCGAAATTCGGGCGCCGAATTCCGATTCGCAACTAAAGCGTATCGAGGGCTTGCGCGCGCTGCAATAAGGCGCGCGTCTTGTCGAGCAAGCGGCGCGCGCGCTCGAGCGCAGGAACTGTCCTGGCCAGTGTTTGCATCGGGACCTCGACCGAGAGCGGAATGTCGCGCGGCAACGCGCGCAGAATGCCGAGAAGATCGAGGCCGCCGTCGCCGGGCATCAGCCGTTCCGCACGCGCCTGAAGCAACAGTCCTTCCACGTCGACGGGCCGCTCGGCCGGTGCGTCGCAGAGCTGCGCGTAGCGAAGCCAGTCGCGTGGGACGTCGTGGACTTCGTCGGGCCGGCTGCCCCCGCGGTCGAAATGAATCGGATCGATAAGGACTCCGCTGTTCGCGCGTCGAGCTGCGGCGAGAATTCGGGCAGCCTGCGCGAAATTCTTGACGTCGGTCCATGGCATCGGCTCGAGGTTGGCGGAAATCCCGAGCTCGGCCGCAAGGTCGCACAACGCGCCGAAGCGATCGGTAAGACGCGCTTCGTCCGGGTCGTTGCCGGCGACGAGCGCGTGGCGCGCTCCGAAGCGCGCTCCCGTCTCGAGTGCCGCACGGTAATCTTCGACCCGCGTGTCCGGTTTGAGACGAAAGATCTCGATATCGAGAACGCGCACGCCGCTTTGGCTCACGCGCGCTGCGGTTTCGCGCACGAGCGGCGTGTCGCCGATGATCGGATAGCTCACCTCTGCGCTTGTGGCCGGAATCAGGCGCAAGCCCACGCAGTCGTAACCCGCATCCGCGGCACAGGTGACCATTGCCGGCGGAGTCAACTCGAGCACGGAGAGCGCAGCGAGTCCGATCTGGCGCGCCATGAGCGAAGCGGGCTAGGCTGGGTCGACGAGCAGCTTGAGGCCCGCTATCGCCAGGGCGTAACCCTGCACGCCAAATCCCGCCATCACCCCGCGCGCGACCGGAGAGATCCACGAATGGTGGCGAAAGGCCTCGCGCGCATGCACGTTAGAAATGTGCAGCTCGATCACCGGCACGTTGGCGCCCTTGATCGCATCGTGCAGGGCGATCGACGTATGCGTGTACGCGCCGGCGTTGAACACCACGCCGAGCATGTTGCCTGCAGCGCATTCGCGCCCGGCTTCGTGGATCCAGTCGATCAGCTGCCCTTCGTGATTGGACTGACGGAAGTCGATCGAAAGTCCGAGCTTCGTGCCCTCGTCGAGACAGATTTTTTCGACATCATCGAGCGTTTGCGCGCCATAGACGCCCGGCTCGCGAGTTCCCAGAAGGTTGAGGTTGGGGCCGTTCAGTATCAGGATGGTCTTCATGATGCCTCAGGTATCAGGACGAGTTTCCCGCCGCGCGCAGCTTCGGCGATTGCTTCGGTGACACGCAGATTCTGCAGTCCATCGCGCACGCTGACGCGCGGCGCGACTTCATCCCGGAGGACCGCGCAGAAATGAACGAGCTGGCGCTCGAGCGGATCGGCACGATGGATGGGCACGACGCGGGTCTCGAAGGGCTTCCACCAGGAACGGTCCTCCCTGCGCGGATACGTCTTCAACCGCATCGTCGGCACCGCGAGCGAGCCGTCGGTTCCGACGACCACGTAGCAATCCTCGTCCGGATAGGTAGCGTAGCTTTTGTTTTCCTGCGATGTCTGCTCCCAGCTGCGGGCGGAGGCCGCGGTGTCGGAAAGCATGAACGTACCGAGTGCGTCGTTCGCGAATCGAAACGTGATCGCGACCGTGTCTTCGACGGCGAAACCGCGCGTAGCGTTCGATGCGAGCGCCTGCACGGCGACGATATCGCCGCAGAGCGCCCGCAAGTTGCCGATTTCATGGATCATGTTGATCAGGATAGGACCGCCCCCGGCTTGGCGGCGCCACGCTTCGTCGAAGTAATCATCAGGCTTGTAGAACATGGCGCTGCCCACGACCGCAACGAGCCTCCCGAGTGTACCCTGCCCGACGATTTCAGAGGCCGTGGCAAGCACCGAACTATGTACTCGATGATGACCTACGAGTATGCGCGCACGGGTGCGCTCGGCGATGTCGCAAAGGCGTCTTCCGGCTTCCAGGGTATGCGCCACGGGCTTTTCGACCAGTGCGCCGACCCCCGCGCGGATGCACTCCAGCGCATGGTCGACGTGCAGGTGATTCGGTATCGCCAAAACGACTCCATCGGGACGATGTGCGGCAAACATCTCCGACAAGGTCGGATAAAGCGGGACATTGGTAGAAGCGGCAATCGCGGCAGCGCCCGGCGCTGGATCGACGATCGCCGATAGCTGGCATTCGGTGCTGGACAGGATGAGTTCGATGTGGCGGCGACCGATCAACCCGGCCCCCGCCACCGCGATTTCAAGCTTGCGCATTCATCGCTTTTTCAACCTCGGGCACTCAAATTCGGTGTCGGCTTGCGTCGGTGCCCATGCGATGAAGGCGCCTGCGTGCGGCGGTGACGACAAACCCTCAAGAATGGCGCAGCCGCCTGCTTCACGCGACGTTCTTTTGAACGTGCCCGCCGAGAAACAACCGGTTCAGGTCCGGATCGTTGAGCAGCTCGGACGCGGGCCGATCGAGGGCGAGCCTTCCCATTTCGAGCACCAGGGCCCGATTGGCGTATTTGAGCGCGGTGCGCACGTTTTGCTCGACCATCAGCACGGTCGTGCCGCCGTCGGCGAGTTGGCGCAACAGCGTCATCACTTCCTGCACGAGCTTGGGTGACAGGCCGATCGACGGCTCGTCGATGAGCAGAACGCGCGGGTGCAACAGAAGCGCGCGTCCGACCTCGAGCTGCTTCTGCTCTCCGCCGGACATGGTCGAGGCCTGATTGTCGATGCGTTCCCTGATCCGGGGAAACCGCGCGAGGACTTCCTCGATGCGGCCGCTCAACTCGCCGCGGGGAAGCGTGATGCCGCCTAGCTCGAGGTTGTGCCGCACCGACAGGGAGCCGAAAAGATTGCGGCCTTGCGGGACGAACGCGATGCCGTCAGCGAGCAGCTCGCGCTGCGACTTGCCGTTCACTCGCTTGCCTTCGAACCGCACTTCGCCCAAACGGGGGACCAGCATGCCGAACAAGGTCTTCAGGACCGTTGACTTGCCGGCGCCGTTCGGGCCGATCAGCAGGGTGATCTCGGCCTTGCGCGCGTCGAGGCTGAGCTCGTTTAGTATCGTCAGGCTCGGAGAATATCCCGCGACAACCTTGTCGAATTCGATGATTTTTTCGGCGGTCATGATGATCTCTCCTCAATTGCCGACTCAGTTGCCAACTCAGTTGCCAACTCAGTTGCCAAGGTATGCCTCGAGGACCTGCCGGTTCGACTGCACTTGTGCGGGCGGCCCCTCGGCAAGCACCTTGCCTTCAACCATGCAGATCACGTGCGGGCATAGCTTCATGATGAAGTCCATGTTGTGCTCGATGACGACGAAGCTTCCTCCTTGCGTCTTGTTGAGCTCGACCAGCAGCTCGCGCAGCTGATCGACAAGGCTGGGATTGACGCCCGCGCAGGGCTCGTCGAGCAGCACAAGGCGCGGCGTCGGCATGAACGCCATCGCGATATCGATGAGCTTTTGCTGTCCGTACGACAGACTGCCCGCGGGAAGATGCGAGACGTGCTTCAAGCGGAACAGCTCGATCATCTCGTCGGCGTGGTGACCGAGCCCCGCGTCCGGTTTGGCGAAAAGCCGGCCCGGCATGGTGCCCTTGAACTCCTGTGCCGCCGCGATAAGATTGTCGCGGACCGAAAGCTTGACGAACACCTGCAGCGTCTGGAAGGTGCGACCGACGCCGCGGCGCGACAGCTCGAGCGGCGACATGCCGGTGATGTCCTCACCGCAGAATTCCACTGCGCCCGAGGTCGGCTTGATCTGCCCGAGGATGCTGTTGAACAGCGTCGTCTTGCCCGAGCCGTTGGGGCCGATCACGCCGACGATCTCTCCCGGTCCGACCGAAAGCGTCACTCCATCGACGGCCTTGATCGCGCCGTAGGCCTTTTTCATTTCCTTTACTTCAAGAAACGGTGTCATTTGACAGCTCCCGGCGACTTGAAACGGTCGGCGAGCGACAGCAGCCCGCCCGGAAGGAAGACCATCAACACGATCACCGCGAACCCGAAGATCGCAAGGTACCAATCCTGGAGGAAGCGCAGCCATTCTGGCAGCAGCAGGACCACCACCGATCCCAGCACGGGGCCGAAAAATCGGCCCGATCCGCCGACGATGACTGCGAGCAGCATCATGAGCGATACCGATAGGTTGAACTGGCCGGGCTCGATGAAGTTCACCAGTGCCGACAGATAGACCCCACCGATGCCGGCGCACGCCGCGCCAATCGCAAACGCGAGCAGCGTGTACGCGGTAATGTTGACGCCGGTGCTTTCGGCGCGGATGGGATTGTCACGAAGCGCCGCGAAAGCGCGCCCCCACGGCGAGCGCAGCAGCCACCACAGCACCAGGGCGAGGAGGATGACCGACCCATACGCGAAATAGAAAAAAGCCAATGAGCCATCGAGCGACCAGCCGAAAAGCGATGGCCGCGGGATGTTCGAAATCCCGAATGTGCCGCCGGTCAACTGCTCCTCGTTGCGCATGATCAGGAACACCAGGACATTGAATCCCAGCGTGGCAAACGCGAGGTAGTGATGCTGAACGCGCAACGCCGGGAAGCCCAGGGCAAGCCCTACCGCAAAGCAGATTATCGCGGCGGTGGGAAGCACCAGCCAGAACGAGATGCCCAGCTTGGTCATCAATATCGCCGCGACATACGCACCGATTCCATAGAAAGCGGCCTGGCCAATCGACATCTGGCCCGCGTAACCGACGATGAGATTGAGCCCGAACGCTGCCATGAGGTAGACGCACAGCAGCGTCATCAGGTAGATGCCGTAGCTCTTGAGGAATAGCGGCAGGATCGCGTAGAGAACGAGCAGGACCGCCAGTCCGATCTTTTGAACCTTGCTCATACCTTGCGCTCCTCGGTTTTGCCCAACAGACCTTCGGGTCTGAAGATGATGACGATCAGGAACAGCATCAGGGCGACGCCTTCCTTGTACGCGGGCGAGACGTATGCGCCCATGAGGTTCTCCAGCACGCCAACCAGCACGCCGCCCAGAAGCGCGCCGCGCGTCTGATTGAAGCCGCCGATGATCGCGGCGTAGAACGCTTTCAGGCCGATCGATTCGCCCATGTCGAACTTGGCCAGATAAGTCGGCGTCACCAGCAGCGCGGCGACGACCGCGAGCACAGCGTTGATAAGGAACGTGTACAGGACCATGCGCTGCACGTTGATGCCGAGCACCTTGGCCGCGTCGGTGTTCTGCGCGACCGCCTGCATCGCGCGGCCGGTCACCGTCCTGTTCAGGAAAAGCTGGAGGCCGACGACGATGAGCCCCGCGAGCAGCAGCGTGCCAACGTCAGCGTATGAGACCTTCATCGCGCCAAGCGCGAGCAGCCCGTCGGGAAAAGGGCTTTCGAAGGGCATCGCCTGCGCGGTGACGCCCGCTTTGACGAGCTGTTTCACACCGATCGACAGTCCCAGCGTCGCGATCAGGAGCATTGCGACCAGGCAGGTGAGGAGAAATGCGACCCACAGCGGAAGGCCCGCGGTATTGATGAAGAAAAGCATCACGAAGGCAGGGATCATCACGAACTCACCCTGGGCGAAATTGATCGTGCCTGACGCCTGCCAAAGCAAGGTGAATCCGAGCGCGCAAAGCGCGTAGATCGCACCGGTCGCGGTACCCGAGAGGATGAGTTGCAGCAGATCGGCCATGTCGGCTTCCAGGGAAGATCGTTATCGAGCGGGGAATCGCGCGGTGGCCACGCTAAAAGGGCCGCCGCGCTTTCGTCGCGCTATTGGATCGGCTGCACGGGCGGAAGCGTCGCGGTCACGACCTGCTTCCCGCCGACGACTTTGACCAGGAAGCTTTCGCGGTCGAGGTCGCCGTTGTTGTCGAAGTGCACGTCGAGCAGCACGCCGGGAGTATCTTTGACACGGATGGTCGCGCCGTGCAGCGCCTTGGCGAACGCTTTGGGATCGAACTTGCCGATTTTCTCGGTGATCGCCTTGACCACGTACATCCCGGTGTAGCCCTTCATGCCGTTATGGTCGCTCTTGTATTTGTATTCCCTCTGGAATTTCTCGTCGAAAGCCTTGATTCCCGGCTGCGGCGCATCGACCGTCAGTCCGACGTGGGCAACCGCGCCGTTGGCGGCATCGCCGGCGAGCTCGATGACTTTCTGCCCGGTCAGCGTGGTCTCGCCGATGATCGGCTTGTCGTAGCCCTGTTTCTTGAGCTCGCGTAACGCACGCGCCGATTCTTCCTCGTTGGTGTAGACGAACACGGCATCGGCGTTCGATTGCTTGATCTTGAGCACTGCGGCCGAGAAGTCGACCTGGCCGGGATCGGTCGATATGTCCGCGGCAACCTTGATGCCCTGCGCTTCGAGCGCCTTGGTCATCGAATCGCGACCTCCCTTGCCGAAGTCGTTATTGACCCAGATCATCGCAATGCTCTTGGCCTTGACCGTGTCCTTGATGTAGCGGGCGAGCTTGGGCATCGCGGTCGATTGCGTGAACGACGTGCGGAACACGTAGGGATTGCCTTGCTGCGTGATGTTAGCCGCCTCACCTCCCGTGAAGTTCGGGATCTCGGCGCGCTTGGTCTCCGCCATGCTGACGATGAAGGAGCCTGAAAACACGGGTCCCATCACCACGTACGCGCCCTGGTCGACAGCCTTCTGCGCAAGCGCCTTGGCGGTCTGCGGCGCCGACTGCGTGTCCATCGACGTGTACTCGATCTTGCGGCCGAGGATGCCGCCTGCAGCGTTGATCTCCTTGACGGCGAGCTTCACGCCGTTGTCGAAGTTGGTGCCCGCGGTGGCGCCCGTTCCGGACAATTCCATCAGGCCGACGATGGGGACGGTTTGTTGGGCCATCGCCCCCGCCGTGATGCCGAACGCGAGCGTTATCGAAAGTACCCATCCCAGCTTTCTCATGATGCTTCTCCTCCAGTGAACGTGAATGAGTCGAGCTGCTACGAAACGAGATGACGAAAATGCTGCTCCATGCGGACCGCATCGGGCTCGACCCCGGTAAACAGCTTGAAAGCTCCAACGGCCTGCCACACGGCCATGCCGCCGCCGTCGAGCGTGCGACAACCTCGACTTCGTGCTGCGCGCAGGAGCTCGGTTTCCAATGGAAAGTAGACGATTTCGGCGACCCATAGCCTCTCGCGCAGCCACGCCGGATCCAAGGGGCTGCCTGGATGCCCCGTCATTCCTATCGGGGTCGCATTGATGAGACCGTCGGCCTTCGACACTTCATCCCTGACGGCTCCGGCCACGTGAACGCGTGCATCTTTGAAACGTGATCCGAGGTTTGCGGCGAGCGCGGATGCCTTGGCTGCATCGGGGTCGACAATGGACAAGTCTCGCGCGCCGAGCGTCAGCACGGCGTGGGCTACCGCTGCGCCGGCACCTCCCGCGCCGAACAGCACGACGCGCTCGCGCGCGGCATCCCCGAGCCTGGTGCGAAACGGCATGGCAAAGCCCGACCAGTCGGTGTTGTGGCCGACGCGCCTGCGGCCGTCGAAAACCACGGTGTTCACCGCACCGATCGCCTGCGCGTCGTCGGACAAATCGTCGAGCAGCGGAAGAACGGCCTGCTTGCACGGGTGGGTGATGTTGAGGCCGGCAAAACCCATCACTTGCGCCGCCTCGATCAGCAGAGGAAGCGCGTCGATGCTTCGTCCGGCGCGAACCAGATCGATGAGTTGGTAGTGCAGCGAAAGGCCGACGTTGCGCGCTTCCTCCTCGTGCATCGCGGGTGAGCGCGAGCCCTGTATTCCTTCACCGATCAAGCCGACGAGGACCTTTCGCGAAGCCGCCGACGCCGGGGCGGTCTTCGGCACGTCCATGTCAGACTTGCGCCCGCCGTGCGACGCGATCATGAGTCCCCCACGCGGACCTCGCGCGCGCGGCTGGCGGCATCGGCGGCGGGGCTCAAGCCCTCGTCGACAAAGACCAGGGTGGAGTCGTCGCGATATCCTGCTGCCTTAAACACCGATGCTCCTCCGTTGTGCGATTAACGCACTAATGTTCGACTATCGAACAAAGTGTAGGGCATCGCCACATTAGGCGTCAAGGGCGATAATCGAAATATTGTGCGATTAGCGATCAATCGATGGATTCGGGGAGTGGCGCTAGGCCAAATGCCAAGTTGTGCATTGCGGTCGATCGGGAAGTTTATGCCGCCCGCGGCGGTAGCGAACGAACCCTCGAGCCATGCCTTGCGATCGGCAAAGAATCCAAGGCACTCCAAAGAACTCGCGCGGTTGCACCGGCCCCGGGCGCCGCGAGCCCCGTGAACTCCGCGCCATTGATCAGGGACT
>VBCZ01000215.1:12835-17726 GCA_005889025.1 Betaproteobacteria bacterium | reverse complement strand
TGTCGCTGCTGTTCGCGCCGCTGGCGCCGCTGGGCATCTGGCTGGGATTGCGGCTCGAGCGCTGGATACCGGAAAAACCGTTTTACCGCATAAGCTACGCGATCCTCTTTGCGACAGGATGCAAGCGGATCTACGATGTCTTGTGGCCCGCTGAGCTTTGCGGAAATGACTGACAATCAGCAAAGCTCAGCCCTCACCCCCATCCCCTCTCCCGCTGCTGCGACAGAGGGGAGCATCGTGACGGAAATGGTCGTCAACCATTTCCGTAAGACTCAGTAAGGCGCGCAAGCGCCTTAGGGCCGTGCCTGCGCCGGGTTTGCGTTATCATGCCACCCTCGCGTATCGCGCCGCGGCACCTTCGAGCCGCGGTTGCACGCCACTGTTTCCCAGCCGATGAAACAGACCTTTCTCGACTTCGAGCAACCGATCGCCGATCTGCAGACCAAGATCGAGGAACTGCGCTACGTGCACGAGGATTCCGCGGTCGACATCTCCGACGAGATCAATCGGCTCACCAAGAAGAGCCAGCAGCTCACCAAGGAGATCTACAGCAAGCTCTCGTCGTGGCAGATCGCGCAAGTGGCGCGACATCCACAGCGGCCGTACACCCTCGACTACATCGCGGGCATTTTCACCGACTTTCACGAGCTCCACGGCGATCGGAGCTACGGCGACGACCCTGCCATCGTCGGCGGCATGGCGCGGTTCAACGGCATGCCTTGCATGGTGATCGGGCATCAGAAGGGGCGCGATACCAAGGAAAAAATCCACCGCAACTTTGGCATGCCCAGGCCCGAGGGCTATCGGAAGGCGCTGCGGCTGATGCATCTTGCAGAAAAGTTCGGCTTGCCGCTGTTTACCTTCGTCGACACCCCCGGAGCGTTTCCCGGGATCGGCGCCGAGGAGCGCGGGCAGTCGGAGGCGATCGGACGCAACTTATATGAAATGGCCGGGCTCAAGACACCCGTCATCGTCACCGTGATCGGCGAAGGAGGTTCGGGCGGCGCGCTTGCGATTGCGATCGGCGATACGACGCTGATGCTGCAATACGCGACGTATTCGGTCATCTCGCCGGAGGGCTGCGCGTCCATCCTGTGGAAAGCGGCGTCGCATGCCGAGGAAGCCGCCGAGACGCTCGGCATCACCGCGTCGCGACTGAAAACACTGGGGCTTATCGACAAAGTGGTCAACGAGCCGCTGGGCGGCGCGCACCGCGACCATGCGGCGATGATGGTGACGCTGAAAAAAGCCCTGACCGAGGCGCTGCGCCAGGCGCAGGAGCAGCCCATCGACGCGCTGCTGGAAGCGCGAGAGGACAAGCTGCTGGGAGCGTGCCGTCGCGACGGCGATTTCCGCCGCCCTCGCCGTGCATGTGCCGCCGTGCTCACGGGTCGCCGTCGGGCTCTCCGGCGGAATGGACTCGATGGTGCTGCTCGACGCGCTCGTTCTGTGCGCCACCTCGCATTCGCTGCGCCTGTCCGCAATCCACGTGCACCACGGGATTTCAAGCAACGCCGATGCATGGGCGAGCTTTTGCGCCGAGCAATGCGCGAGTCGCGGCGTCGCATTTGCCGAATACCGGCTCGATCTCGAACGCGAAGGCGGACAAAGCCTCGAAGCGATAGCTCGAGGCGCTCGCTACCGGATCCTCACTGCTGCCGATGCGGATGTCGTGGCTCTCGCACACCATGCCGACGACCAGGCCGAGACGCTGCTCTTGCAACTGTTGCGCGGCGCCGGCCCGCGCGGAGTTTCGGCGATGCCTGCGTATCGCGATGGGCGGCCTGCTTTGCTGCGGCCTTTGCTGGGCCTGCCGCGAAGCGCGCTGACGGCGTATGCGAAGTCACGCGACCTGGCGTGGATCGAAGACGAAAGCAACGCCGATCCAAGGCACAAGCGCAACGCGCTGCGCAATGAAATCTCTCCCCGCATCGCGGCGCATTTCGCCGGCTATCCCACGACCCTGGCGCGCGCAGCGGCGCATCAGGTCGAAGCCAGCATCCTGCTCGACGAGCTCGCGGCAAGCGACGCCGCCCCCGCGTTGGACGAGCACGGGCTCGAGCGGGGATTGCTAGTACGCCTGTCGCCGCCGCGAGCGCGCAACGTCCTGCGCTGGTTTCTGCGGCGCGAAGGGCTGCGCGCACCCAGCGAGGCGCGGCTCGCCGAAATGCTGCGGCAGCTCGGTGGCGCCGGCGCCCGCACGCGCATGACACACGATGGCGCCGACATCGGCTGCCACCGCGGTCGCGTGATCGTCCACTTGCCGGCAACGGATGCTTTTTCGCGCCGATGGCAAGGTGAAGCCGAAGTTCGGCTTCCTGGCGGCGTGCTTGCGTTCGCGCATTCCGAGGGATCGGGTATCGCTGCCGCCAAGCTCGACGGCGCGATCGTGACGCTGCGATCGCGCGTCGGGGGCGAGCGCATCAGGCTCGCCTCGAATCGCCCTCGACGCTCTGTCAAGAAACTGCTGCAGGACGCGAAAGTCTCGCAGTGGCAGCGGCTGGCGCTGCCATTGGTGTGGTGTGATGACCGATTGGCTGCGATTCCGGGCATCGGTGTCGACCTCGCATTTCAAGCAGCGGACGGCGAGCCCTCATGGCGCGTTTGCTGGCGCGACCTTCGCCGGGAAGTTGCCACCGATTCAGGCGAAAATGCCTAGCGGATTGACAAGCAGCATCAACGCGGGGCTAAATTGCCCGGAAACGCAGAACAAGATCCAACCGCTTCGCTTTTTCATCCGGAGGATTCAATGAAGTCAAGCTTTTGTGTCGCGCTTTTCGCATCCGCGCTGCTGGCGTTCGGCAGCGCATGCGCTCAGCAGCCGATCGTCATCAAGTTCAGCCACGTCGTCGCGCTCGATACACCGAAGGGAAAGGGCGCAGAGCAATTCAAGAAACTGGCGGAAGAGCGCACCAAGGGACGGGTCAAGGTCGAGGTCTATCCCAACAGCCAGCTGTACAAGGACGGCGAGGAGATGGAAGCGCTGCAGCTCGGATCGGTGCAGATGCTGGCGCCCTCGGTCGCCAAGTTCGGGCCGCTCGGCGTGCGCGAGTTCGAAGTATTCGACCTGCCCTACATTTTCGATAGCTACGCCGACCTGCATAAGGTGACCGAAGGCTCGGTCGGCAAGCTGCTTTTCCAGAAGCTCGAGAGCAAAGGCATTGTCGGACTGGCGTACTGGGACAATGGCTTCAAGGATTTCAGCGCGAACAAGGCGCTCAAACTGCCGGCCGACGTGAAAGGACTGAAGCTGCGCATCCAATCGTCGAACGTGCTCGAAGCCGAGATCCGCGCACTCGGCGGGATCCCGCAGAAGATGGCGTTCTCCGAGGTCTATCAGGCGCTGCAGACCGGTGTCGTCGACGGCACCGAGAACCCGCCGTCGAATTTCTATACCCAGAAGATGCACGAAGTGCAGAAATACCTGACGATGACCGACCACGGCGTGATCGAGTACGCGGTGATCGTCAACAAGAAATTCTGGGACGGGCTCCCGGCTGACATCCGCACCTCGCTCGAAGGCGCGATGAAGGATGCGACCAAGTACGCAAACGACATCGCCAAGAAAGAGAACGAGGATGCGCTCGAGGGCGTGAAGAAGTCCGGCAAGACGCAACTCATCACGCTTTCGCCCGAAGACAAAGCAGCGTGGAAAAAAGCCCTGGTGGTCGTGCACCGCGAACAGGAGGGCCGGATCGGCAAGGACATCATCCAGACCGTCTACAAGGAAACCGGCTTCAAGCCCTGACAGCCGCGTGAGCTGATCCGCAACGCCACTGTCGCCGCCGCAGTGGCGTTTTCATGTTGGTAGCGCCCGCGAGCGGCGCATATGCGAGGAGAACGCGATGCTGAAGTTTCTGGATCACCTCGAAGAATGGCTGATCGCGTTCCTCATAGGCGCGGCGACGCTCCTCGTTTTCGTTGCCGTCGTGCACCGCTACGCTGCCGGCATGCCGGTTCCGGTGCTGCAGGATTGGCTGCTTTCACTGAACCTCTCCTGGGCGCAGGAGCTTTGCGTCTACATGTTCATCTGGATGGCCAAGTTCGGCGCCGCGTACGGCGTCCGCACCGGGATTCACGTTGGCGTCGACGTGCTGATCAACCGGCTGCCTGATAACCTGCGCCGGAAGTACGTCCTCTTCGGCCTGCTCTCCGGCGCGCTGTTCACTATTGTCGTGGGCACCCTGGGTGCGAATTATGTCTGGCAGATCGGGCACACCGATCAGGTATCGGCGGACCTCGAGCTGCCGCTGTGGATCGTGTATTTGTGCATTCCCTGCGGCTCGTACCTGATGTGCTTCCGCTTTCTGCAGGTCGCCTGGGTGTTCTTCAGGACCGGTGAGCTGCCGCACCACGAACACGGCCACGTCGAAGGATTGGAAGACGTCGCGCCGATCAATATCAATCCATTCGGCCTTCGCGACGATCTTCATCCGGCGGACGTCAAGGGCGGAGGAAAATCATGAACGCTTCGATGCGCCTTGCCGCCGCGCTACCCGCGGCGATGGTGGTCCTGCCCTTGCTCGGCTTCGCCGCCGGGCTGCACATCCCGACCCCGCTGATCATCTTCCTGCTGCTGTTCGGCCTGATGCTGACCGGTATGCCGGTCTCGATCTCGCTCGGTCTCACCGTGCTCACCTTCCTGTTCACCATGACCACAGTGCCGATCACGTCGGTCGCGCTCAAGCTTTTCACCGGCATCGAGAAGTTCGAGATCATGGCGATTCCGTTCTTCATTCTCGCGGGCAACTTCCTGACGCACGGCGGCGTGGCGCGGCGCATGATCAATTTCGCCTCGTCCATGGTCGGCCACTGGCACGGGGGGCTCGCGCTCGCCGGCGTGATGGCGTGCGCGCTTTTTGCAGCGGTCTCGGGATCGTCACCGGCGACG
>VBCZ01000215.1:0-12813 GCA_005889025.1 Betaproteobacteria bacterium | reverse complement strand
AAAGTTCGGCGCCGGCGTGATCACGACGTCGGGCGCGCTGGGCATACTTATCCCACCGTCGATCGTGATGGTCATGTACTCGGTGGCGACCAACACCTCGGTCGGGCAGTTGTTCATCGCCGGAGTCGTCCCCGGTCTGGTTCTCGCCACCATGCTCGGCCTGACGACATGGTACCGGGCACGCAAGAACAATTATCCGCGCCTGGCCAAGGCGTCGTGGGGCGAGCGCTGGCGCACCTTCCGTCAGAGCATTTGGGGCCTCCTGCTGATCATCGTCGTCATCGGCGGCATATATACCGGCATCTTCACGCCAACCGAAGCTGCGGCGATGAGCGCGGTGTACGCGTTCTTTGTCGCGGTGTTCGTCTACAAGGACCTGACGCTGAGCAAGGTTCCGAAAGTCCTGCTCGACTCGGCGAACATGAGCGCGATGCTGCTCTACATCATCACCAATGCGGTGATGTTCTCGTTCCTGATGACCTCCGAGCAGATTCCGCAGGTCATGGCCGCATGGATGCTCGACAAAGGGCTTGGCGTGGTCGCCTTCCTGCTGTTCGTCAACGTGCTCCTGCTTCTCGCCGGCAACGTGATGGAACCCTCGTCGATCGTGCTGATCATGGCGCCGATCCTGTTCCCGGTGGCGATGAAGCTCGGCATCGATCCGGTCCACTTCGGCATCATGATGGTTGTCAACATGGAGGTGGGCATGTGTCACCCGCCCGTGGGCTTGAATCTTTATGTCGCGAGCGGGATCACCAAGATGGGCATCACCGAGCTCACGGTCGCCGTGTGGCCCTGGCTGCTGACGATGCTGGTCTTCCTCGTCATCGTGACCTACTGGCCGGCGCTGTCGATCTGGCTGCCGCAGGCACTCGGGATGATGCGCTGAACGCCGCTGCAAAAAGGAACCACGACATCTTCGCATCGGGGTTGGCAGACGAGTCTCGCCGCGCCCTTATCGAACCCGCTGGCTGACCGGCGTTTTTTGCCGGCAAAGGCGGGCCTCGAGCCCGCATTTGCTATCGCGCTCGAGCTTGAACGGCGCAAGACCAGCTCGCGCTCCGGAGGACTCGAGTAACCTGTTATAATATTGAATTCGCGGTTGCAAAAAATGTCATCGGCGAGATTTATACTCGTTTCGAGCGCGCGGGGCTCAAGATCGTCGCGGCCAAAATGACCTGGCTCGCGCGTCCCGACGCGGAAGGGTTCTATGCGGTGCATCGCGAGCGGCCGTTCTTCACGAGTCTGGTCGAGTTCATGACCTCGGGGCCGGTCATGATCCAGGTGCTCGAAGGAGAGAACGCCATTGCCAAGAACCGCGACCTGATGGGCGCGACCGATCCCAGACAAGCCGCAGCGGGCAGCATTCGCGCCGATTTCGCCGCAAGCATCGAAGCCAACGCCGTGCACGGATCGGACGGAACCGAGACCGCGCGAATGGAGATCGCGTATTTTTTCCCGACGCTCGAGATACACGCAAGATGAACCAGGCCCATTATTTCCGACGTTGAGATGATCAACCTTCTCGATTTCGATCAATCCGCGATGAGCGCGCTTTTTGCCGAGCGGGGCGAGAGGCCTTTTCGCGCAAAGCAGGCGCTGCGATGGGTCCATCGCGGGCTTGTCGATCGCGTCGGCGCCATGACCGACCTTGCCAAAGCGACGCGCGATGCGCTTGCGCTCGACGCGGAGATCCGCGCGCCTGCCGTCGTCCGCGATTCGACCGCGAGCGACGGAACGCGCAAATGGCTGCTCGACGTCGGGGGTGCCAATGCCATCGAGGCTGTTTATATCCCCGAGGACGACAGAGGCACGCTGTGCATCTCGTCGCAAGCGGGCTGCGCGCTCGATTGCGCGTTTTGCTCGACCGGCAAGCAGGGATTCAACCGCAACCTCTCCGTCGCCGAAATTATCGGTCAGCTCTGGCATGCCAATCGCGCCTTGATTGCGGATGGCGTCTCGCCGCCGTGGGTCGAGCAAGGCCGGCACCCCATCACCAACGTCGTCATGATGGGCATGGGGGAGCCGCTGGCGAACTTCGACAACGTGGTTGCCGCGATGCGCATCATGCTCGACGACAATGCCTACGGCCTGTCGCGGCGGCGCGTCACTCTGTCGACGTCCGGGCTGGTGCCCGCGATCGACCGCCTGCGCGACGCGTGTCCGGTTGCGCTCGCCGTGTCACTGCACGCGCCCAACGACGAACTGCGCGATCGCCTGGTCCCCATCAATCGCAAATATCCGATCGCCGAGTTGCTCGCCGCGTGCGTGCGCTATATCGAGCGCGCGCCTCGCGACTTCGTCACGTTCGAGTACGTGATGCTCGATCGGATAAACGACGCGCCTGGTCAGGCGCGCGACCTGGCGAAGGTGGTCCGCGACGTCCCGTGCAAGATCAACTTGATTCCCTTCAATCCCTTCCCGAACACGGAATTTCGGACGAGCTCACGCAATCGCATCGTCGCCTTTCAGCGCGAGCTTCAGAACGCAGGGTTGGTCGCCACCATACGCAAGACGCGCGGCGAAAGCATCGACGCCGCGTGCGGCCAGCTCGCCGGGCGAGTGCAAGACAGGACCAAGCGACGCGTGCACAAGATCCATTCTCTGGGCGCGCATTGAAATGATGATTCCCGTCCGCCTCGCCGCCGTGCTTCTGACGCTTGCCATGCTGGGGGCTTGCGGCAGCACGCCGCAGCTGCCGGAGCCTCCGCCACGCGTCACGATCGCCCCGCAGGCGCCCGCCAGCCCACAGGACCGGGCCCGCCTGCACACCAACCTCGCTTCGGGCTATTACGAGCGCGGACAGATGGACGTGGCGATCGAGGAGCTCAATATTGCAGTGTCGCTCGACCCCAATTACGCGCCGGCGTACAACCTCTACGGGCTTGTTTACGCGGTGCTCGGAGAAAACGGCAAGTCAGAGCAGAACTTCGAGCGCGCGATGCAGCTTTCGCCCCGCGATCCCGACTTCCATCACAACTGGGGCTGGTATTTGTGTCAGCACAGGCGCGAGCGGGAGGCATTGGCGCAGTTCGACATCGCGGTGCAGGATCCGCTCTATCGCACCCCGGAAATCGCGCTGGTCAATGCCGGGCGCTGCGCGATCACCCTCGGCGAGGTGCGTAATGCCGAAGCGTATTTCCGGCGCGCGCTGTCCGCGCAACCGGGCAACGCGCTCGCCAACTACGGGCTCGCGCTGGTCGCCTACAAGGAAGCGCGTTACGAGGAAGCGCGTGGCTGGATGCGCGGTGTCATGCAGGTCAACTCACCGCCGCCGGACGCGCTCTACCTGGGATTGTGCATCGAGCGCAAGCTTGGCGACCGACAGGCGGAGCTATCCTACATCTCGCAGCTTCGCAACCGCTATCCGGATTCGGTGGAAACCAAGGCCATCACCACGGAGGTCTGCGAGTGATGGCGACCGAAGCTCGGTCGCATGGCGCAACGGAGGTGGCGGCGCAGATGACGTCGAGCACGGGTGCGATGCTGCGGAGCGCGCGCGAGGCGGCGGGACTCTCGCTCGAGCAGGTCGCGCAGCAGCTCAAGCTTGCTCCGCGGCAGGTGAAGGCGCTCGAGGACGAGAGCTTCGCCGATCTTCCCGGACGAACCTTCAGCCGCGGCTTCGTGAGAAATTATGCACGCCTGCTCAATCTCGACGCGCAGGATCTTCTTGCGCATCTCCCCGATGTCGCGCATGCGCCGGCGCTGGATTCGCCCGCGCTTCACGCGACGGGTTCGATGGCCGAATTGCCCAGTGCCGCCACATCGAGGACGAGCGCCGGGCGCTGGCTGATTCCCTTCGCTCTCGCCGCCTGCATCGTCGCCGCCGCGGCGTACGAGTTCTATCGCGGCGGCCTGGGAAGCTCCGGCGAAACGCCGCGCGCTCAGCGCGATGCCTTGCCCCAAACAGCGCCGTCCGCCCCGTCCGCACAGTCGGTGATGACCTTGCCCAACCCGCTGGCGGGCGAGAAGACCGACGCGTCCGCCGCCGGCGGCGCCATCGCTGCACCCGATGCCCCGGCGGGCTCGGTCGCCGGCGCCTCCGCTGCATCCGACGCGCCCCTGGTGCTGAGTTTCGAAGGGCCCTCGTGGACCGAGGTTCGCGATGCGAGTGGACAGCTCATCGTATCGCGACTGATCGCTGCTCATTCCGTCGAGTCCGTCCGCGGGGCCGCGCCGTTCGATGTCTTCCTCGGCAACGCGCGCGCGGTAACTGTCAGCTACCTCGGCAAGCCGGTCGATCTCGCGCCATACACCCGACAAAACACAGCGCGGCTGACGCTGAAGTGAAAGCGCCCGCTTCGTCTGCGATGCCGCGGCTCGGGCGAACGCCGATTTCGCGCCGGATTCGCACATAACGCCATGGCAGGGACGATCCAGGCCGTGCGCGGCATGAACGACGTATTGCCCGGCGAATCCGCGCGCTGGCTCAAGCTGGAAGACACCGTGCGCGCGGTGTTCTCGCAATACGGCTATCGCAACATTCGCACGCCCATCGTCGAGAAGACCGAGCTCTTCGTGCGCGGCGTCGGCGAAGTGACCGATATCGTCGAAAAAGAGATGTACACGTTCGACGACCACGGCGAATCGCTGTCGTTGCGGCCGGAAGGCACGGCGCCCACCGTGCGCGCCGCGCTCGAGCACAACCTGCTCTACGATGGCCCGAAACGGCTTTGGTACAGCGGGCCGCTGTTTCGCCACGAGCGCCCACAGAAGGGGCGTTACCGCGAGTACCACACCTTTGGCGTCGAAGCGCTTGGCTATGCAGGGCCCGACATCGATATCGAGCAACTCGTCATGGTCGACCGGCTGTGGAAGCGCCTCGGCCTCGCCGGAATGACACTCGAGCTCAATACCATCGGCAGCAGCGAGGAGCGGCGAGCGTTTCGAGCCCAACTGGTCGCTTACTTCGAGCGGCATTCGAATCGCCTCGACGAGGATGCCGGGCGGAGGCTCCGCACCAACCCGCTGCGTATCCTCGATTCCAAGAATCCGGCAATGCAGGAAATGATCGAAGGAGCGCCGAAGCTGTGGGACGCGCTGGGCACGCCGTCGCGCGCGTTGTTCGAAGCGATCGAATGCGGCGTTCGCGATGCGGGAATCGCTTACCGTTTCAATCCGCGGCTGGTTCGGGGCCTCGATTACTACAACGCCACGGTGTACGAATGGGTCACAACGCGCCTCGGCGCACAAAGCGGGGTATGCTCCGGCGGGCGTTACGACGGCTTATTCGCCCAGCTCGGCGGGAAGCCCACGCCGGGATGCGGATTCGGCATCGGCGTCGAGCGCGTGCTCCTGCTGCTCGACGATCAAGGCACGGCGAGCGACGCGCCCGACGCCTACTTCGTCCATGTCGGGGAACGCGCGTCGCGCCTGGCACTCGAAGTCGCGGAAAACCTGCGCGACGCGGGCCTTGCGATCACCGTGCACGCAGGCGGCGGCAACTTCGGGGCGCAGATGAAGCGCGCGGATGCGAGCGGCGCTCGTTTCGCGCTGATCGTCGGAGATAACGAGGCGGATGCGCAAGTGGTGGGAATCAAGCCGTTGCGCGTTGCCGGCGAGCAGGTTTCGGTCAATCCCCACGAGCTCGCCGCACGGCTCGCGGCGCGATAGCGCGGATATCCTTTAGTCAACGCGCGCTTCTCGCGCGCTCTACAGCGGATGCAAGGGGTCGTCAGGACGATCTCGGTCCCAAGGAAGGAACATGGCAGTCTACGATCTGGAAGAACAGGAAAAAATAGACGACCTGAAGGCGTGGTGGGCTCAATACGGCAAGTACGTGAGCGGCGCGGTCACGGCCGTCGCGATCGTGGTCATCGCCATCCAGGGCTGGCGCTGGTACGAGCGAACCCAGGCCGAGCAGGCAAGCGTGCTCTAGCAGGCAGTGAGTCAGGCAGCGCGTGAAAAGGACGCCGCGAAGGCCAAGGATCCTGCAACGCAGATCGTCGACCGCTTCGGACGCACCGCATACGCGCCGCGGGCCGCGCTGCTCTACGCGAAGCTCCTCTACGACGCGGGAGACAAGGCGGGCGCGCGCAGCCAATTGCAGTGGGTGGTCGACCACGCCAGCGAAGACGAGCTCAAGGCAGTGGCGCGTTTTCGCCTGGCGCAGGCGTTGCTCGACGACAAGCAATACGACGACGCGCTGCGGATGCTCGACGCCAAGACCGACGAAGCCTTTGCCGGCATTTACGCCGATCTTCGCGGCGATATTCTGCTTGCGGCCGGCAAGCATGACGAAGCGCGAGCCGCGTATCAGACCGCGCTTGCCAAGATCGATCCGAAGTCGCCTTATCGCAACTTCATCCAAGTCAAGATCGACGCGCTCGGAGGCCCGCAATGAATCTGCGCCTTGTCGTGAGCGCGGCGGCGCTGCTGCTTTGCGGCTGCCAGACGCTTTCTTCGTGGGCGCCGTCATGGTTTCCGTCGATTCCCACGCCGTCGTTCGCGTGGCTCGGCTTCGGGCACAGCTCCAAGCCCGGACCGATGCCGACGCTCGACGCCAAGGCGAGCGCACACGTCAATTGGCAGGTACCGCTCGGCGGCAAGGGAGGCGCAAGCTTTGCGCCCGCAGTGCGCGCAAATGTGGTCTACGCTGCGGGTCCGGACGGAACGATCGTCAGCGTCGATCCCGCTGGCGGCAAGCCGAACTGGCGCGTCAAGGCGGATAAGCCGCTTACGGCGGGTGTGGGAGCCGATCAAGACGTGGTCATCGTCGGGACGGCCAAAGGCGAGGTGCTTGCGTTCGACGCAGCGGGAAAAGCGCTATGGCAGGCAAAGATCTCGAGCGAAGTCGCCGGACCGCCCGCAGCCGCCGAAGGAAAGATCATCGTATGGTCGCTTGACGGCAAGATTTTCGCGCTGAATGCCGCTGACGGCTCTCAGAAGTGGGTCTACCAGCGTACCAACCCGCCGCTGACGGTGCGCCGCTTTGCCGGAGGCAGCATCAGCCGTGGAGGATTGTTCACGGGCACACCAGGCAGCGTCGCGACGCCCAAAGGTGCGACTGAGCTCGAGCGCATCGCCGATGTCACCAGCACGCCGGTGGTCGAGGAAAAGCAGGTTTGCGCCGCCGCGTTCCAGGGGCGCGTGGCTTGTTTCGAGATCCTGCGCGGGACCCTGCTCTGGTCGCGCGATTTTTCTAGCCTTGCCGGCATCACGCTGGACAACCGCTATCTTTATGTCACCGATGACAAGGGATCGATCCACGCGCTGGACAAATCCACCGGCGCTTCGGTGTGGAAGCAGGATAAGCTCGCCGCGCGTTTTCCAAGCGGCCCGGTGCTCGTGGGCGACTATCTCGGGGTCGTCGATGGCGAAGGCTATTTGCACCTGCTCGACCGCAGCGATGGCAATCTGGTCGGCCGCGTCGCAACCGACGGAGCGTCCGCGCTTTCACGACCCATCGCGCTGGGCGACGCCGCAGTCTGGCAAAGCACCGCAGGCAACCTGATCAGCGCAAGTGCCAGGTAGCGGTTCATAGCGGCGTCGCTCGCCGCTTGCCAAGCCGCGATGGCTTGGCCTTAATACCGCGACTCTCCCTTCAAATGCTTCCCACCCTCGTACTCGTTGGACGCCCCAATGTCGGCAAATCGACGCTGTTCAATCGATTGACGCAATCGCGCGCGGCGCTGGTCGCCGACTATCCGGGGCTCACGCGGGACCGTCACTTCGGACGCGGGCTGGGCGGTGACCGTCCGTACCTGATCGTCGACACCGGCGGCTTCGAGCCCAAGGCCCGGTCCGGCATCTTCTACGAGATGGCGAAGCAGACACGACAGGCGATCGCGGAATCTGACGCGGTGATCTTTCTGGTCGATGCTCGCGAAGGCCTCACGCTGCAGGATAGGGCGATCGGCGAGCTCTTGCGCCGCGCCGGTCGTCCCGTCGTGCTCGCGGTAAACAAGTCCGAGGGCCTCGCACCGGAGCGGTCAACCGCCGAATTCCACGAGCTCGCGCTGGGCGAGCCGCTGCCGATTTCGTCCGCGCACGGCGAAAATGTGCGCGATCTTGTCAATCTCGCGCTTGCCGCCTGCGCGGCGACGGCCAACGCCCCGGATGCTGCGACCGACGAGCGGGTTGTGCGCATCAGGGTGGCGATCGTCGGCCGCCCCAATGTCGGGAAGTCGACGCTCGTAAACACCTTGCTCGGCGAGGAGCGTGTCATCGTTTTCGATCAGCCCGGGACCACACGCGACTCGATTTCGCTCGATTTCGATCGCGGCGGCCGACATTACACGCTGGTCGACACGGCAGGCGTGCGCAAGCGCGGGAAGATTATCGACGCAATCGAAAAATTCTCGATCATCAAGACGCTGCAGGCGATCGAGGACGCCAATGTGGCGGTCCTGCTGGTCGACGCGCAGGCGGAGATTTCCGAGCAGGACGCGCATATCGCGGGCTATATCCTCGAGGCCGGGCGAGCGCTGGTCGTGGCGGTCAACAAATGGGACGGTCTTACCGCGAGCGATCGGGCGCGGGTCAAGCGGGACGTCGGCCGCAAGCTCGGTTTTCTAGACTTCGCCCCCCTGGAAACGATATCCGCACGCGACGGCAAGGGCATCGCCGGGCTGCTCAAGTCGATCGATAACGCCTATGCGGCGGCCACCTCGCGGCTGCCGACGCCGCGACTCACGCGCGCGCTCGCCGAAGCGGTGTCCCGCCAGCAACCGCCTCGGTGGGGAATGTCGCGCCCCAAGCTGCGCTACGCGCACCAAGGTGGGATGAACCCGCCGGTGATCGTCATCCACGGCACATCGCTCTCGCAGGTCCCGAAGACGTACGTCCGCTATCTGGAACATTTCTTCCTCGAAGCGTTCCAACTGCGAGGTACACCGCTTAGGATACAATTCAAGACCGGCAAAAACCCTTACGCGGACACCGCCGCACGTCGGCGGACGAGCCGCGGGAACCCATGACGAGTGGCGGATGCGACCCAACGATGACGGTCATCAAGCAGTGACCATGAAGGCAGGCGAGGTTTCTGTTAAACCGGAACGGGAAGGCTGGCCTTACCCGGCGACTCAACGCGCGCCTTCCATAACAAGCGGAGCAAGAACAATGAGTAATAAAGGGCAAATGCTACAAGACCCGTTCCTGAATACCCTGCGCAAGGAGCATGTGCAGGTTTCGATCTATCTCGTCAACGGCATCAAGCTGCAGGGACAGATCGAGTCGTTCGACCAGTATGTTGTGCTGCTCAAGAACACCGTCACGCAGATGGTGTACAAGCATGCGATTTCGACCGTCGTCCCCGCTCGCGCGGTGACGATGCCGGCACACGACGATCGCGAAGCCTGATTTCGTCATTCCGGCTCGAGCCGGATGCCTGCGGGGCGAAGCGCCCCGAGGCGGCAAGCGCTCGCCCGGCCGCAGGGCCACTCATGTTTGAGCGACCCGACCGCGGCGATCGTGCCTTGCTCGTTCAGCTCGATTTCGGCGAAGGCGAGCCCGCCACGCGCTTAGACGAGCTGCGGGCACTGGCAAGCTCGGCCGGCGCGACGGTCACCGGCACGATGACCGCGCGGCGCTCCAGGCCGGATGCGGCACTGTTCGCGGGAAGCGGCAAGGTCGCCGAGATCGCAGCGCGGCGAGCCGAGACGGGCGCGGATATCGTGATCTTCGACCATGCCTTGAGCGGCGTGCAGCAGCGCAACCTCGAGCAGGCGCTCGAGTGCCGCGTCGTCGATCGCGTTTCCCTCATCCTCGATATTTTTGCGCAGCGCGCACAAAGCGCGGAAGGCAAGCTGCAAGTCGAGCTTGCACAACTCGCGCATCTGTCGACGCGACTGGTTCGCGGCTGGACCCACCTCGAGAGGCAAAAAGGCGGCATCGGGCTGCGCGGTCCCGGAGAGACGCAGCTCGAGAGCGATCGCCGCCTGATCGGCGAGCGCGTCAAACTGCTCAAGGACCGGCTGCAGCTGGTGGCGCGCCAGCGCGAAACGCAGCGGCGGGCGCGGCGTCGCGCAGAAGTCAGAAACGTGGCCCTCG
The DNA here is from genome assembly GCA_005889025.1 of Betaproteobacteria bacterium. Taxonomy (GTDB): domain Bacteria; phylum Pseudomonadota; class Gammaproteobacteria; order Burkholderiales; family Casimicrobiaceae; genus PALSA-1003. Next base: position 2,823 of record VBCZ01000215.1, on the reverse strand, counting down.
TCGGCTACACCAATGCGGGCAAGTCGACGCTGTTCAACCGGCTCACCGGTGCCAGCCGCTACGCGGCAAACCAGCTGTTCGCGACCCTGGACACGACGCTGCGACGGCTGCCCATCGCCGGCGCGGATGCGATCGTGCTCTCCGACACCGTCGGGTTCATCCGGGATCTGCCGCACGATCTCATCGCCGCGTTTCGCGCGACGCTCAAGGAAGCTGTCGATGCCGACGTATTGCTGCACGTCGTGGATACGGCCCATCCGGGACGAGACGACCAGATCGCTGCGGTGGACGCGGTGTTGAACGAGATCGGCGCCGATCAGGTCCCGCAAATTCTCGTGCATAACAAGTGCGATGCGGCGGATCAGTCGCCGGGTGTCGAGCGCGACGAATATGCTAAGATTCGCGCCGTTCGTCTGAGCGCGCTGACCGGCGCCGGCGTGCCGGATTTGCGCGCTGCGTTGGCCGAGCGTTTTCCGCGCCCCGAAGTGCGGGCGGCAACCGCTTGATCGCGTAAGATCTACCCGAGCCTACCCACGCCACCAACCCCGCCGCAAGGCAGCAGCCATGTCTCTTAACGACCCGCAATGGGGTAAGCGCGGCCGCAGCGGGCCGCCCGATCTCGACGAGATCTGGCGCAACGTCAACCGCCGCCTCTCCGATCTGTTCGGCCCCAAGACGCCCGGAGACACCGGCGATGGCTCGCCGCCGCCGCGAAGCGCGTTTCCCATGGGCGGAGCGGGCTTGCTCGTGGCGCTGGTCGTGCTGGTCTGGCTCGCCAGCGGCTTCTATATCGTCGACGAAGGGCGCCGCGGTGTGGTCACCCACTTCGGCCGATTCACCGAAACCACTCTCCCCGGGCCGCGCTGGCATCTGCCGTATCCGATCGAATCCGTCGAGATCGTCGATTTCTCACAAGTGAAGACGGTCGAAATCGGCTATCGCAACAGCAATCCCAAGAACAAGATCGCCAAGGAATCGCTGATGCTCACGGACGACGAGAACATCATCGACATCCAGTTCGCGGTCCAATACAACCTGAAAAACGCCGCGGAATACGTCTTCAACGCGCGCAAGCCGGACGACATCGTCGCGCAGGTCGCGGCGACCGCGATAAGCGAGGTCGTCGGCCGCAGCCAGATGGACTTCGCGCTCTACGAGGGTCGCGCGCAAATCGCCGCCGAGACCGAGAAGTTGATGCAGAAGATGCTCGACAACTATGGAACCGGCGTTTACGTGCAACGAGTCACGCTGCAGAACACGCAACCGCCCGAGCAGGTCCAGGCGGCGTTCGACGACGCAGTCAAGGCGGGCCAGGATCGCGAGCGCCAGAAGAACGAAGGCCAGGCGTATTCCAACGATGTCGTGCCTCGCGCGCGCGGCATGGCGTCGCGACTGACCCAGGAGGCCGATGGCTACAACGCAAGCGTGGTTCAGCGCGCCGAGGGCGACGCGAGCCGCTTCCGCCAGATTCTGGTCGAATACGCCAAGGCGCCGGCGGTGACCCGCGAGCGTCTTTATCTCGACATGATGCAGTCGGTGCTCGGCAACTCGAGCAAGGTGCTCATCGACCAGAAAGGCGGCAACAGCCTCCTCTATCTGCCGCTCGATCAATTGCTCAGGCAAAGCCAGGCCGGCAGCGCGAGCGGAACCGACAGCGCGCGGCCGGCGCCGCCGGCGCCCGAAGCAAGCGTGACGCTCGACCCCGGCCGGCGCGAGTTGCCGCGCAGCCGCGATACCGGAGCGCCGCGATGAAACGAGCCGTTCCGGTCCTGGCGCTTCTGGTCGCGATCATCCTCGTGCTGTCGCAGTCGCTCTACACCGTCGATCAGAAGCAATACGCGATCAAGTTTCAGCTCGGCGAGTTCATCGACGCCAAGACCGAAGCGGGACTCTATTTCAAGGTACCGCTGGTACAGAACATCAAGTTCTATGACCGGCGCATTCTCACCCTCGACGCGCCCGAGCCGGACCGGATCACGACGTCGGAAAAGAAGCCGTTGAAGGTCGACTTCATCGCCTACTGGCGCATCATCGACGTGCGCAGGTACTACCAGGCGGTCACCGGCGACGAGGAAGCCGCCAAGCGCCGGCTCGCGCAGACCATACGCGCCAATCTCGCCCAGGAAATCAATAAGCGCAGCGTGCACGAGGCGATTTCCACCGAGCGCGACAAGATCATGAACGAGGCGCGGCAGAAGGCGGATGTCGACGCCAAGAGCATCGGCGTCGAAGTCGTCGACGTACGCCTGCGGCGGGTGGAGCTTCCCAACGAAGTGCTCGCGCAGGTCTATCAGCGCATGGAGTCGGAGCGCAAAAGAGTCGCCAACGAGCTGCGTTCGCAAGGCGGCGCGGAGTCGGAGAAGATCCGCGCCGACGCCGACCGCCAGCGCGAAGTGATCCTCGCCGACGCGTACAAGCAGGCGCAGAAGACCAAAGGCGAAGGCGACGCAAAGGCCTCGGCGATCTATGCTTCCGCCTACGCGCAGAATCCGGAGTTCTACTCTTTCTATCGAAGCCTCGAGGCCTACAAGTCGACCTTCAAGAACAAGAGCGACGTCATGGTTCTCGATCCGAGCTCCGACTTCTTTCAGTACTTGAAGCAGCCAGCCGGTGGGCGCGCCCCGCCGCGCGGAACGACCAAGTAATATCACGCACTGGCGAAAAAACGTGCCGGATTATTTCCTGGCGGCGTGCGCGCTTGTGCTGGTGCTCGAGGGCCTGCTGCCCTTGCTTGCGCCTCGCGTCTGGCGCGATGCGTTCCGCCGCCTCATCGAGCTCTCCGACGGACAGCTGCGCTTCGTCGGATTGATCTCGCTCGCCATC
>VBCZ01000028.1:12757-22596 GCA_005889025.1 Betaproteobacteria bacterium | reverse complement strand
AGGCTGATGTGACTCACGGGCGAGGCCGGTTCGAGATCGCGAATGCCGCGCAACGTGAAGAGCCGCCAGGCGGAGGCGGCACGCTCCCAGTACTGGGGCGCCGAGATGCGCTGTGCGGCGATCCAATCCCAACCTTCGGAAAGCCAGAGCTCCGGACGCCGGTAACCGCCATCGTCGATGAAGTCGAGGTATTCACCGTTGGTGACAAGCCGGTTCGCGAGCGCAAAGCCGTGCAGATATTCCCGGTGGGGCGGCGTCTCGTTATCGAAGGCAAAGCCAGAGCCGTCGTGCCCGATCTCGACGACGCCCTCGCCGAATTCGATCCAGGCAAGCGGTGCCGTTGGGCGGGCGGCTTCGCGGATCTTTTCCAGTAGAGAGTACGCCGGTTTGAGCGGATGGCACGCCAAAAGATGTTTGACATCGGTCAGCACAAGCTCCTGGTGCTGCTGCTCGTGCTGGATTCCGAGCTCGACCAGCGCAGCGGCCGGCGGGGACAAGGCACCGCGGGAGAACAGCTCGCCCATCGCTGCGTCGACATGCTTGCGATAGGCGACTACCCGATCGAGCGATGGCCGCGACAACAGACCGCGCTCCGGCCGCGGGTGCTTGTCTCCGACGCTGTTGTAATACGAGTTGAAAAGAACGCGGAACGACGGATCGAATGGCCGATAGCCGCGCAGATGCGCATCAAGCACGAAGGTTTCGAAAAACCAGCTCGTGTGCGCGAGATGCCACTTGACCGGGCTTGCATCGGGCATCGACTGAATCGCGCAGTCCTCGGCCGACAGCGGAGCAGCGAGACTCTCGGTCGCTGCCCGGAGGCTCCGATAACGCGACGCGAGCAAGAGGGGCGCAGCACGTGCCGCGGAATGGGTTTGAACGGAAAGCCGGTCATTCATGAGCCGAACCTCGAGTCTTCGGAGCGGAAACCTTGGCATTGACGACGACGCGCGCGCTGCCGGCCAAGAACGCGCCGATCACTGCCGCCTCAGCAAATCCGCTCTTGTCGAGAATATCGAGCACCCGGGCTGCCGCCTCGGGCGCGCACGCAACGAGCAATCCGCCCGAGGTCTGCGGATCGCAGAGCACTGCTCTCGCCGCATCGTCGATCGCCTCATCGACGATGACTTCGTCGCGGCAGCTTGCCCAGTTGCGCGATGAAGCGCCCGTTCGCACGCCCGCGCGTGACAGCGATAGCGTCTCCGGCAGCATCGGCACAGAATCGAAGTCGATGGTCGCGGAAACCGCCGATGCGCGGCACATCTGCAGCAGGTGCCCGATCAAGCCGAAGCCGGTGACGTCGGTGAGCGCATGCACCGCGTCCATGCCCCCCAAGATCGGTCCCGGCGTGTTGAGCTGCGTCGCGGCCGCGAGCATCGCAGCATAAGCCTCGGCCGACAGGCAGTCTTTCTTGATGGCGGCGCTGTAGATCCCGATGCCGAGCGCCTTGCCCAGAATGAGCACGTCGCCCGGTCGCGCGCCGACGTTGCGCTTGATGCGCCGCGGGTCGATCCGGCCGATGGCGACCAGTCCATAAATCGGCTCGACCGAATCGATGGTATGTCCTCCGGCGATGGGGATGCCTGCGCGGGCGCAGGCCGATTCGCCGCCTTGTAGAACGCGGCGGATCGTCTCCAGCGGAAGTCTGTCGAGAGGCATGCCGACCAACGCCAGCGCGAACAAGGGCGTGCCGCCCATGGCATAGACGTCGGAAAGTGCATTGGTCGCGGCAATGGCGCCGAAATCGAAGGGGTCGTCGACGATGGGCGTAAAAAAATCGGTCGTTGCGACGATGGCCTGGGTCGCGTCGATGCGATACACCGCGGCGTCATCGCCTGTTTCGATTCCAACCAGAAGATCGGACGGCAGGAGCCCCGGTGCCGCCCGCGCCACGATCTCACGCAATAACGACGGCGCAACCTTGCAACCGCAACCGCCGCCGTGACTGAATTGAGTCAGGCGTATGGTCGGCGACGCGGAAGTGTCCATCCAGGGCGTGTTATTGTTGATGCAACCCTCTGACATTCTAATCCGAACGAGGTTCGGTCGCCGCTTCGGCTGACCTTCGTGCTGCTATCATGGCGGTGTTTCGACGCTGCTGACCGCCGGCTCGAGCGAAGACCTTCCCGCGCAATCCCATGGCACTGTCTTCCGAAACGATCGCTAAATTCAGTCGGGTCAGCACTGCGACGCTCACGACGCAATTATTCAAGCGCGGGCTTCGCAACGTCTTTATCCAGGATGTGCGTCGCATGAGCGCGGCGAGCGGCAATCTGGTCGGCGAAGCGTTTACGCTGCGATACATTCCCGCTCGCGAGGATCTGGATCAGCTGAGCGTCTTCGAAAACCCCGAGCATCCGCAGCGCAAGGCGGTGGAGACCGTTCCCCCTTGTCAGGTGCTGGTGATGGACTGCCGGCGCGATGCGCGTGCCGCGTCCGGCGGAAATATCCTTCTCATGCGGCTCAAGGTGCGAGGAGTGGCCGGCGTGGTAACCGACGGCGGTCTGCGCGATAGCGAAGCCATCGGGAAGATGGACTTTCCGGTGTACGGCGCGGGTGGAAGCGCTCCCCTGAATCTGGCGATCCATCACGCGGTTGACCTCAATGTTCCCATTGGCTGCGGCGGTGTCGCGGTTTTTCCGGGTGACGTGATCGTCGGCGACGGCGAAGGCGTCGTCGTGATTCCCCGGCATCTTGCCGAAAGTGTAGCGGGCGACGCGCTCGAACAGGATATGCTGGAGCAGTTCGTGCTCCTCGAAATAGAAAAAGGGCGCGCTTTGCCGGGCACCTATCCGCCCAACGCCGATACGCTGGCGCGGTATCGCGCCTGGCGCGAGAAGCGCGACAGCTCCTGAAGCACCCAGGGTGCCGTGTCTTCGGCTTCGGGCAGGGTCCGAGGACAGACACTACCCGGCCTTCTCGATATTGCGACACGCCGCCTCGGCGGTGTTAGAATGCGACCCCCTCGCAGCACTCCTGGAGATCGAGACGGCTTTCGTTATCGGGTGTTCGAGGTCGCAGTAAAGCCTTCGCGGTGCCCAGCTCCGCGGCTGACGTGGGGTGATGGCGCAAGGAATGGTCTCTCCGCAGCAAACTGAATCAGAGCAATTGCAAAGATCGCGGGCATCGATGGTCCGGCAACGATTGGCTCGGCTGATCGCCCTGACCGCGGTGATCTGCGTGCTTGCCACACTGATCCGCGGCAGCGAAGCCGCGAAGTTCGGGATCGGCTCCGGCCTGCCGAAGGCGAGCCTGATCATCGAACCCTTCCTTGTCGATCTCCAGGAACGCACGTTCCGTTTCTTCTGGGACACCGCCAATCCGAAGAACGGCCTGGTGCCCGACCGTTATCCGACCCCGTCGTTCTCCAGTGTCGCAGCGGTTGGCTTCGCGCTCACGAGTTACCCCGTCGGTGTCGAGCGCGCGTATGTCACTCGCCCGGCGGCACGGCAGCGCGTGCTCGCGACCCTGCGTTTTTTTCGCAATGCTGCGCAGGGTCCGGATGCGCGAGGCGCGACCGGGTACAAGGGCTTTTTCTACCACTTTCTGGACATGAAGACCGGGAAGCGCTTCGAAGACAGCGAGCTCTCCACCGTCGACACCGCGATCCTGCTCGCGGGGGCGCTGTTTTGTCAGTCGTACTTCGACGGCCCGGAGCCGGAAGAAGTGGAAATACGCGCGCTCGTCGACGAGATCTATCGCCGCGTCGACTGGCAGTGGGCTCAGCCGCATCCGCCGGCGATCAGTCACGGCTGGGCGCCCGAGGAAGGTTTTCTCGAATACGACTGGCGAGGCTACAACGAGGCGATGCTGGTATATCTGCTCGCCCTGGGATCGCCTACCTTTGCCGTCGCACCGGAAGCCTGGATAGAATGGACCAGCACGTACGACAAGAGCTGGGGCAAGTCATTCGGGCAGGAGTACTTGAGCTTCCCGCCGCTCTTCGGCCATCAGTATCCGCAGGTCTGGGTCGATTTTCGCGACCTGCAGGACGCGTACATGCGGCGGCGAGGACTCGACTACTTCGAGAACAGCCGTCGCGCGATCTACGCCCAGCAAGCCTATGCCATCGCCAATCCGCTGCGCTGCAAGGAATACGGCGCGACCGTCTGGGGAATCACCGCCAGCGATGGACCGGCGGACATGGAGCTCGAGGAAGGCGGCGTGCTTCGGCTCTTTCGCACCTATACTGCTCGAGGCATAGGCGACGCGGGCACCGCGACGCACGATGATTGCACGCTCGCGCCCACTGCCGCGGTGGCATCGATACCCTTCGCGCCTGAGCTGGCCATTCCGGCGGTGCTGGAGATGAATCGCCGCTTTGGCGAGCATATCTACGCCAAGTATGGCTTTCTCGACGCCTTCAATCTGAGCTTCAACTTCGACGGTCCGCTCATACATGGCCGTTGCATTCCCGGATTCGGCTGGGTCGACGGCGACTATATCGGCATCGACCAGGGCGCGATCCTCGCCATGCTCGAAAATTACCGAAGCGCGATGATCTGGCGCGTCATGCACAAGAATCCCTATGTGCGGCGCGGCCTGCAGCGCGCGGGCTTCTCGGGCGGCTGGCTCACGGCATCGCAATGATCCGTCCGGGCAGGCCTGCGCTTGCGCGCCGGGCCATGCTCTTCGTGACCATGGTTTTCCTGGGCTTGGCCGCCGGATGCAGCCAGCCCTCGCCGGAAATGACTACCCTCCGGTTCTGGGCGATGGGCCGCGAAGGCGAGGTCATCGTCGCGCTTCTGCCCGAATTCGAGCGTACGCACCCGCGGATACATGTGGAAGTGCAGCAGCTGCCGTGGACCGCGGCGCACGAAAAGCTGCTCACCGCGTTTGCCGGCGACTCGACGCCGGACATTTGCCAACTGGGCAATACTTGGGTTCCCGAATTCGTTGCGCTGGATGCGATCGAGCCGCTCGATCCCTACGTTGCCGGCTCGGCGATCATCGTGGCGGATGACTATTTTCCCGGCATCTGGGATACCAACATCATCGACAGAAGGCTTTTTGGCGTGCCGTGGTATGTCGATACGAGGCTCCTGTTCTACCGTCGCGATCTGTTGGCACAGGCGGGATTCGCCGCGCCGCCCACTTCATGGCAGGAATGGAGGCAGATGCTCGCCGGCATCAAGAATCGCGCGGGACCGGATCGCTACGCCATCCTGCTGCCGCTCAACGAATTCGAGCCCTTGCTTGCGCTCACGCTTCAGCAGGATGAACCGCTGCTGCGGGAAGGCGGCCGCTGGGGCAATTTCGAAAGCGACGGTTTCCGCCGTGCGCTCAGGTTCTATCTCGACGCATTCCAACGCGGCTGGGCGCCGCCCTTGACCAACGCCGACATCTCGAATGCGTGGAACGAATTCGGACGCGGTTATTTCGCGTTTTACATCTCCGGACCCTGGAATATCGGAGAGTTCAAGCGGCGTCTGCCGGCGGAGGTGCAGGACAGCTGGATGACGGCGCCATTGCCCGGCCCGCACGGTCCCGGCGCGTCGATCGCCGGAGGCGCGAGCCTGGTGCTGTTCCGTCACTCGAAGTCCAAGGCAGCGGCGTGGCAGTTGATCGAATACCTGTCGCAACCGGATGTCCAGCGCAGGTTCCACGAGCTTACCGGCGACCTGCCGCCGCGGCGGACGGCATGGAGCGACGAGCGCATCGCTGCCGACGTCTATACGCGCGCCTTTCGCGAGCAGCTCGAACGGGTCAAGCCGGCGCCCAAGGTGCCGGAGTGGGAACGCATCGCCAACGAGATGCGGCTTGTCACCGAACGCGCGGCGCACGGCGAGCTCTCGGTCGAACAAGCCGCGCGAGAGCTCGACGCGCGTGCCGACAAGATTCTGGAGAAACGCCGCTGGATGCTCGCTCGCGGAGCGGCTCATTGAGATTCGAGCGAGCCGCGTGGTGGTTCGTGGCGCCGGCCCTCTCGGTCATTGCGGTTTTCTTCATCCTGCCGGTGCTGGCAGCGTTGGCGATAAGCCTTACCGATTTCGATATTTACGCGCTTGCGGACGTACGGAACCTGCGCTTCGCCGGTCTCGGCAATTACGTGAAGCTGCTCGAGACGCCGCTTTTCTGGCATGCGCTCGGCAATACGCTCTATTTCGTGCTGGTCGGCGTTCCTTTGTCGATCGCCGCATCGCTCGGCGCGGCGCTGCTGCTGCATTCCCGGGTCGCGAGATTCAAGCCGTTCTTCCGCACCGCACTCTTCGCGCCGGTCGTCACTACCCTCGTCGCCGTCGCCGTCATCTGGCGCTATCTCTTCAACACGCGCTACGGGTTGCTCAACTATGCGCTGGGTGGCATCGGAATTCACCCCATCGACTGGCTCGGCGACCCGCGCTGGGCCATGCCGGCGATCATCATTTTCGCCGTATGGAAAAATTTCGGTTACAACATGATCATCCTTCTTGCCGGGCTGCAGAGCATCCCGGAGGACCTTTACGAAGCGGCGCGCATCGACGGCGCGTCGAGGTGGCGGCAGTTCCTGTTCGTCACGCTGCCGATGCTCTCGCCTGTTCTGGTGATGGTCGGCATCCTCACGATCGCGGGATATTTCCAGCTGTTCGCCGAGCCGTACGTGATGACGCAGGGTACGAGGAAGGTTTCAAGTGGTGGAATCTCGGGTCCGCTTCCGCCGTTGCCTTCATGCTCTTTCTCTTGATCTTTGGGGTCACCGCGCTGCAGCTGCGGCAGGCGCGGGTGATCGGCGCGCGGTGAAGCCAGGTTTCGCGGCGCCGCTCGTGAACGGTGCGCTGCTCGGCGCTGCGGTGGTCGCGGTCTCTCCCTTGCTATGGATGCTGTCGGTGTCGCTGATGGCGCCTGGCGAGGCGAGCACGTTTCCGCCGCCACTGATCCCGGCTCGCGCGACGCTAGGGAACTATCGCGAGCTCTTTGCCCACGCTGGCATCGGCAGATATCTCGCCAACAGCGTCTTTCTCACCGCCGCCGTCACATTGGTGTCGCTGGCTTTCAATGTGACCGCCGGGTATGCGTTTGCCAAGCTCCATTTCACCGGACGCGACCGTATATTCAAGCTGCTCCTCGGCGCGCTCGTCATCCCGTCGCAGGTCGCGATGGTGCCGCTGTTTCTCCTGCTCAAGCATCTGGGATTGGTCAATAGCTACGGCGGCGTGATCGTGCCGGCGATGGCCGGCATCTTCGGCATCTTTCTCGTGCGCCAATACGCGTTGTCCATTCCCGACGAGCTGCTCGAGGCGGCGCGCATCGATGGCGCCAGCGAATTCCGTATATTCCGCTCCGTCGTTGTTCCGTTGCTCAAGCCCATCATCGTGACGCTTGCGGTGTTCACCCTGCTGGGGACATGGAACGATTTCATATGGCCTCTTATCGTACTCACCGACAACAGCCTCTATACGCTGCCGGTGGCGCTGGCGAGCCTGTCGCGCGAGCATGTTCAGGACAACGAGCTGATGATGGCAGGATCGGTGCTTACCACGCTTCCGGTGCTGGTCGTATTCGTCGCGCTGCAGCGCTATTACATCCAGGGCCTGATGGTCGGAAGCGTCAAGGGATGATCCGGCCCCGCAACGACAGCCTGCGCGCCGCCGGCCCGGCTCTTGTGATGGCGGGTCTCATCATTGCGATGTGGGGAGCTTCGCTCGGGGCGCAGGCCGCCGCCTTGCCCTCGCGCATTGTCGATGGCTTCGACGCCCTGGGCGCTTGGAAGGCGACAGCGTCCGACGGCGTCCGCGCCTCGATCCACCCGGCAGACGGGCCCGGCGGTCGGGCCATGCGCCTGGACTTCGATCTCGGCGGGACCGCGGGCTACGCTCTCGCCCGCCGCGCGATAGCGATCGACTTCCCCCCCAACTATGAGCTCTCGTTTTATGTTCGCGCCGACGCGCCGGTCAACAATCTCCAATTCAAGCTGGTCGACGCCAGCGGGGATAACGTGTGGTGGTTCAACCGGGCGAATTTCGAGTTTCCGCACCACTGGCAACAACTCAGGATCAAGAAGCGGCAGATCGAATTCGCCTGGGGACCCACGACCGAGCGCGTGCTCGGCCACGCCGCGGCGATCGAATTCGTCGTCGCCGCTGGCCGTGGCGGCGGCGCGGGATCTGTCTATTTCAGCCAGCTCGCAATCCGCGAGCTTCCGCCGGAGCCCACGAGCTGGCCCGTGCCGTCGGTGCAGGCATCGTCCTACCTGATGGGCGCCGAACCTTCGCGAATATTCGACGGAGAAATCGCCACGGCATGGAAAAGCGACCCGGCGCAAGGAGCGGCACAGAGTCTTTCCATCGATTTCGGCCGGCCTCGCGAATTCGGGGGCCTGATCCTGCGCTGGCTCGAAGGCGCCTTTGCGTCACGCTACGACATCGATTTTTCCGACGATGGAAAGCGGTGGCGAACGGTGCGCCGGGTCGATGGCCGCGGCGGGCCCGACGCGATCATGTTGCCCGATGCCGAGACCCGTTTCCTGCGGCTTGTGTTGCACGACGGCCCATCCGCTGCCTACGGTCTCGCCGAATTGGAGATCAAGGACCTTGCGTTCGGCGCGTCGCCCAATGAGTTTTTCGAAGCCGTGGCGCGAGACTCGCCTCGCGGCACGTTTCCGCGGGGGTTCTCCCGCGAACAGACCTACTGGACGATTGTCGGCATCGACGGAGGCAGCAACAGCGGCCTGCTTTCGGAAGACGGGCTGCTCGAAGTCGCCACGGGTGGTTTGTTCTCCATCGAGCCTTTCGTCGTCGCGGACTCCAGGGTCGTCACTTGGGCCGACGTCGATACGCAGCCCTTTCTGATCGATCATTACCTGCCGATGCCCGGCGTGATCTGGCGCAAGCCCGAATGGGAATTGCGCATCTCGTCCTTCGCCTCGGGCTCACGCGCCCGGTCCAGGCTCGTCGCTCGCTACGAGCTCAGAAACCTGACCGGCCGTCGGCTGCCGCTCGACCTCGTTCTGGGCATACGGCCGTTTCAGGTGAATCCGCCCGCACAGCGGCTGAATACGCCGGGCGGTGTAAGCGCTATTCGCGATGTTCGCTGGGAGCGTGACGACCTGACCATCAACAACGAGCGCAAGATCTTCCCGCTGGGGCGACCGGATCGAGTAGGCGTGTTTCCGTTCGACGCCGGCCCGCTACCCAAACTCATCGCTAACCCGGGATGGACCGCTCCGCGCGAGATCCACGACGACTTCGGCTATGCCTCCGGCGCGTTTAGCTATCGGTTCGACCTGGCGCCGTTCGAGAGCGCCACCATCGGCGTCGTGGTGCCGCTGTCGGGAACAGCCGCGCGACCGGATCTCGCCGGGCGATCGCCGAAGACATGGATCGAGCGCGAGCAGCGTGCGGTCGCCACCGCCTGGCGCGAGAAACTCAATCGCGTCGAATTGCGGGTTCCAGCCGAAGCGCAGAAGCTTGTCGATACGTTGCGTACCGCGCTCGCGCATCTGCTCATCATGCGGGACGGTCCGATCCTGCGTCCCGGAACGAGATCCTACGGACGCTCGTGGATACGGGACGGCGCGATGATCGCGGAATCGCTTCTGCGACTCGATCATGCGCGCGTCGCAGCAGACTACTTGCGCTGGTACGCGCCGCATCAGTTCGAGAACGGCAAAGTCCCCTGCTGCGTAGATGAGCGCGGCGCCGATCCGGTGCCGGAGAACGACAGCGCTGGCGAGTTCATTTTTCTCGCCGACGAAATCTACCGCTACACCCACGATCGGGCGCTGCTTCAAGCGATGTGGCCGCACGTCGATGCCGCAGCGCGCTACCTCGACTTCCTCCGCGCGTCCGAGCGCAGCGCTGCCAATCTCACGCCGCCAAACCGGGCCTTCTACGGGCTTGTTCCCGCGTCGATCAGTCACG
>VBCZ01000028.1:0-12748 GCA_005889025.1 Betaproteobacteria bacterium | reverse complement strand
CACTCCTACTGGGACGACTTCTGGGCGCTGAAAGGGTACAACGGCGCGATCGACATCGCGAGAGCCCTCGGTTATGGAGAGGAGGCGCTTCGCCTGGCCGCGGAACGCGATCGATTTCGGCGCGATCTTGCCAACTCGCTTCGCGAGTCGACGGCTGCACACGATATCTCGTATTTGCCGGGCTCGGCCGAGCTCGGCGACTTCGATCCGACCTCGACCGCTATCGCGCTCGCGCCGGCAGGCGAAGGTGCGGCGCTCCCGTCGATACTGCTGATGAATACCTACGAGCAGTACTGGCATGAGTTCGTCGACAGGCGGGATGGCAAAAAAGCGTGGGACGAATACACGCCCTACGAGCTGCGCATGGTGGGCACCTTCGTTCGCCTGGGATGGCGCGATCGCGCCCATGAACTGCTCCCCTTCTTCCTCGCCGGCCGGCGCCCGGCCGCCTGGAACCAATGGGCCGAAGTCGTCGGACAAGATCCGAGAAAGGTCCGCTTCCTGGGCGACATGCCGCATGGATGGGTGGCCTCCGATTTCATTCGCTCCCTGCTCGATGTGTTCGCCTACGAGCGGGAGGCCGACCATGCGCTCGTGCTTGCCGCGGGGGTGCCGCGCGAGTGGCTCACCGCATCGGGTGTCGCCGTCAAGGGTCTGCGCACGCCGTACGGTCGCTTGAGTTACACGTTGAAAAAGCAAGCCGACCGCGTGACATTGCGCCTGGCGGCCGGGTCGCGGCTTCCGCCCGGTGGGTTCGTCTTTATCTGGCCGGAGGACCAGCCGCCGCCGCCCGCACGCGTCAACGGCAAGCCATCCGCGTGGCAGGGCAATGAGCTGCATATCGCCGAACTCCCGGCCACGGTCGTGGTCAACGCGCGGCGATAATCCGATCGACGATAAGTGCAGTCATGGTCTCAAAGATAGAATTTTCTTCGGGGTTTCTGTGGGGCAGCGCCACCTCGGCTTATCAAATCGAGGGCTCGCCCTTGGCCGATGGTGCGGGACCGAGCATTTGGCAGCGCTTCTGTCATACGCCCGACAGGGTTCGCGACGGAGACACCGGCGATGTCGCATGCGATCACTATCACCGCTATCTCGAAGACGTGGCGCTGATGCGACATCTCGGGATGAAGGCATATCGCTTCAGCATCTCCTGGAGCCGGGTCCTGCCGCAAGGACGCGGCCCGGTGAATCCCATGGGCCTGGACTTCTACGACCGCCTGGTCGATGCGCTCCTGGAAAACTCCATCGAACCCCTGGTTACGCTCTTTCACTGGGACCTTCCGGCCGCGCTCGATGACCGGGGCGGCTGGCTCAATCCGGACATCGCGCATTGGTTTGCGGATTACGCGACGATCGTGTTCCGTAAGCTGGATGACCGCGTCAAGATCTGGGCGACGCTCAACGAGCCCTGGGTGGTCGCCGACGGCGGATACCTGCACGGCGCGTTGGCGCCCGGCCACCGAAACCGTTTCGAAGCGCCGATCGCCACCCATCAATTGCTGCGTTCGCACGGCGCCGCCGTGCAGGCGTATCGCGTCGAGGGCAAGCATCGCATCGGGATCGTGGTAAACCTCGAGCCGAAATATCCGGCGTCCGAGCAGACCGAGGATCGCGACGCCACGGCTCGCGCGGACGCGTACATGAACCGGCAATATCTCGATCCGATATTCCTCGGCCGTTATCCGGACGAGCTCGCGGAGATTTTCGGTGATGCCTGGCCTGCTTGGCCGGCCGAGGATCTGAATCTCATCCGCCAGCCGATCGATTTTCTCGGGGTCAACTATTACACGCGCAACGTCACGCGCTTCGACCCGGGCGCGTGGCCGCTCTATGCTTCACCCGTGCGCCAGAAGCGGGCAACCTATACCGAGACGAATTGGGAAGTTTTCGCGCAGGGTCTCACCGACATCCTCGTTTGGGTCAGGGACCGTTATGGAAATCCGCCTTTGTACGTCACCGAAAACGGCGCGGCGTTTTTCGATCCTCCGACCGCCGAAGGACGACGCATTGCCGATCCTCTACGCGTCGATTACATGCGCAAGCATATAGGCGCAACCTATCGCGCCATCGAAGCTGGCGTCGACCTTCGCGGATACTTCGTCTGGTCGCTTCTCGACAATTTCGAATGGTCCCTCGGCTATTCCAAGCGCTTCGGGATCGTGCATGTCGACTTCGAGACTCAACAACGAACGCCGAAGGACAGTGCACTTTTCTATGCGAAAATCATCGACACCAGAGGTAATGTTCTAACCGAATAGGCTGCAGCCGATAACGGATTGGGGCGTCTCGCGCTCGATCGCGCACGTTTTGGGAGGAATCATGGTCAGGTTCGGAAAGTGGCTCGCCTGCGCATCGCTTGCGCTGGCTCTCGCGTCCCCTGCGTGCGCGGAAGTTTCGGAGTTCCGCATCACCAAGCAGCCCTCGATCATCTATTTGCCGCTGGTGGTGATGGAGCAGAACCGGCTGGTCGAAAAGCACGCGCGAGCGGCCGGCTTGGGCGAGATCAAGGTGCAGTGGATCACGTTCAACAGCGGCGGCGCGGCGACGGACGCCTTGCTGTCGGGAAACGTCGATCTCGTCACCAGCGGCGTCTCCAATCTCTTGCTGCTCTGGGAGCGGACCAAGGGCGAGGTGAAGGGCGTCACCAGTGTGGGCGGATTGCCCATGCTGCTGGTGACTCGCGACCCCAATGTCAAGACGCTCAAGGACTTTACCGACAAGGACAAGATCGCAGTGCCGACGATCAAGGTTTCCAGCCAGGCGATGGTCCTCAAGATGGCGCTGGAAAAAATGTACGGCGAATCATCTCGCGACAAGCTCGACGCGGTCACCGTACAGCTCGGTCATCCCGATGCGATGCTTGCCGTCGTCGGGGGCACGAGCGAGGTCAACAGTCACTTTTCCGCCCCTCCTTACCAATACACCGAGCTCAAGGCGCCCGGGGTGCATCTGGTGCTCGATTCGAGCGACGTGTTCGGTGGGCCGGCGAGCAATGCGGTGGTATTCGGCACAAGGAAGTTCTACGACGCCAATCCGAAGACGATCGCCGCGTTCATGGCGTCACTCGAAGAAGCCAACCAGCTCATCGCTCGCGATCCGGCGGCGGCCGCGAAGATCTATCTCGATGCGACGAAGGAGAAGTACAGCATCGACGAAGTCGTCTCGATGATCAAGGCGCCGAATGTCGTGTATTCGACAACACCCAATGCGACCATGGTTTTCGCGAACTTCATGGTCAAGACCGGCTTGATCAAAACGCGCCCGGCATCGTGGAAGGAGTTTTTCTTCCCTGTCGTTCACAATTTGCCGGGGACATAACGACAACTTTTTCGCGTCGGCGGTGAGCAAAAGTTCATTTCACGCTGTCCAATTCCGCGACCGTTTGAACCAATTCGCCCTTATCGCCCAGATCATTGGCCGCGCCCCCAAGCCGGAGCCGCGCAAACGACCCCGGCAGCGACCCTGCCGTTGTTTATCCGGCACATGAAAAGCCACACTGCTAGTAGTTGAAAGCAATAGGCTTTTCAGTGGCGCGTCGAAGGCGTAACATCTCGCCACCTGTGGGATTTTCGCACCCATCGCGGCCCGGCCGAAGCTGCCGCGCGATTCAATCAAGCGGTGACGAAACTCCGATACCGAGGAGAATGTTTGAAGCCGACGAATATCGCGGTACCGGATTACTTTCATAAAGTCGTCGATTGCCAGTGGGCATGCCCTGCCCATACTCCCGTTCCTGAATACATCCGGTTGATTGCCGCGGGGCGTTACAGCGACGCCTATATGATCAATTGGCATTCGAACGTGTTCCCGGGAATTCTCGGGCGCACGTGCGATCGTCCCTGTGAGCCCGCGTGCCGGCGCAGTCGCGTCGAGGAGGGCGAGGAGGGTGTCAAGCCCGAGCCGGTGGCGATCTGCCGCCTGAAGCGGGTTGCCGCAGACAACAAGGCCGACATCCGCGAGCGATTGCCCAAGCGCGGCAGAAACAACGGCAAGCGCATCGCATTGGTGGGCGCAGGGCCCGCGTCTCTCACCGTCGCGCGCGATCTCGCGCCGCTCGGTTACGAATGCGTCATCTATGACGGAGACTCTCTCTCCGGCGGCATGATACGCAGCCAGATTCCGAAGTTCCGCCTGCCAGAATCGGTCATCGACGAGGAAGTCGGCTATATCCTCGGCCTCGGCGTCGAGTTTCGCGGCGGCACGCGCGTCGACAGCCTTAAAGCACTGCTTCTCGGGAACGGCAGCGGGTCCTACGACGCGATCTTCGTGGGCAGCGGCGCGCCGCGCGGACGCGATCTCGACATCCCCGGGCGCAAGGAAGCCGCGAAGAACATTCATATCGGCATCGACTGGCTGTCGAGCGTGTCTTTCGGCCACGTCGACCGCATCGGCAGGCGCGTCATCGTGCTGGGCGGCGGCAACACCGCGATGGATTGCTGCCGCAGCTCGCGCCGCCTCGGCGGTGAGGATGTCAAGGTCATCGTGCGCTCGGGCTTCGAGGAGATGAAGGCATCGCCGTGGGAGAAGGAAGACGCGATCCACGAAGGCATACCGATCATCAACTATCACGTTCCGAAGGCATTCACGCACGAGAACGGCCGGTTGACGGGGGTCTTGTTCGAGAAGGTCGAGGCGAAAAAAGACGACCAGGGCCGGCGACAACTCGTTCCAACCGGCGAGCCCGATGTGCATTTCGCCTGTGACGACGTTCTGGTCGCGGTAGGGCAGGAAAACGCGTTTCCGTGGATCGAACGCGATGCCGGTGTCGAGTTCGACAAGTCGGGTCTGCCGGTGCTCGACAAGAAGACGCTGCAATCGACCAACCCCAAGGTTTTCTTCGGCGGCGACGCCGCGTTCGGTCCCAAGAACATCATCTGGGCTGTGGCGCACGGGCACGACGCCGCGATCTCCATCGACCGGTTTTGCCAGGGCGTCGACCTGAACGAGCGCCCGCCACCGATGGTCAATCTCGTCTCGCAAAAGATGGGAATCCACGAGTGGAGCTACGACAACGATATTTCCAATGATCAGCGCTACAAGGTCCCGCTGAAGGACATGAAGATCGCGCTGAAGAACATCAAGGTCGAGGTCGAGCTCGGCTTCGACGCGGCGCAGGCGTTTGCCGAGGCGCAGCGATGCCTGAACTGCGACGTCGAAACCGTCTTCACGTCGAAGCTTTGCATCGAATGCGACGCGTGCGTCGACATTTGTCCCATGGATTGCATCACCTTCACCGACAACGGCGACGAGCCCGAGCTGCGCTCGCGCCTCAACGCGCCTTCGCGCAATCTGACGCAGGACATCTATGTCGCCGACGGGCTCAAGACGGGTCGCGTCATGGTCAAGGACGAGGACATGTGCCTGCACTGCGGCTTGTGCGCCGAGCGGTGCCCGACGGGCGCGTGGGACATGCAGAAGTTCTACCTCGACATGGCGCGCGCGGAGCATGGCTGTCGCAAGCCGAAGCCGCGTCCTGCGCCGATGCCCGCCCCGAGCAGGCACGCTGCGGATTAGACGATGAAGCCGACGACTTCTCCTCTCCAGCGCGTCAACGATTTCGTGGTCAAGTTCGCCAACGTCAACGGATCCGGGTCGGCGTCGGCGAACCTGCTGTTCGCGAAAGCGATTCTGCGAATGGGCGTTCCCGTCGCGCCGCGCAACATCTTCCCTTCCAATATCCAGGGATTGCCGACGTGGTTCGAGGTGCGCATCAACGAGAGGGGCTGGCGCGGCCGCCGCGGCGGCATCGACCTGATGGTGGCGATGAATCCGCAAACCTGGGACGAGGACCTCAAGGAAATCGAGCCCGGCGGCTATCTTTTCTACGACTCGACCAAGCCGCTGCCCGCGTCGAAGTTTCGCGACGACATCACCGTTGTCGGCATTCCTCTGACCGGGATCTGCAATCGCGAGTACACCGACGCCAGACAACGGCAGCTTTTCAAGAACATCATTTATGTCGGCGCGCTCTCGGCTCTCCTGGAGATCGAGCCGGAGGTCATCGCCGAGTTGATAGGAGAGCAATACAAGGGCAAGGAAGCGCTTCTCAAACCCAACGTGCAGGCGATGCAAATGGGGCGCAATCATGCGCTGAACAACCTCGATTGTCCGCTGGGCATCCGGGTCCGCCGCGCCAACGCGGTCGGCGAGCGGATCTTCATCGAGGGCAACAGCGCCGCGGCGCTGGGCGCGGTATACGGGGGGGCGACCGTCGCCGCCTGGTATCCCATCACGCCGTCTTCGTCGCTGGCCGAAGCCTTCACGCGCCATTGCAAGAGGTACCGCACCGATCCCGCGACCGGCAAGGCGCGCTACGCTATCATCCAGGCCGAGGACGAGCTCTCGTCGATAGGCATCGTGATGGGCGCGGCATGGAACGGCGCGCGCGCATTCACGTGCACATCCGGACCTGGCATCTCGCTGATGCAGGAATTCATCGGACTCGGGTATTTCGCCGAGGTTCCGGCGGTAATCTTCGACGTTCAGCGCGGCAGCCCTTCCACAGGCATGCCTACACGCACGCAGCAGGCCGACATTGTGTCGTGCGCGTACGCGTCGCACGGTGATACCAAGCACGTTCTGCTTTTCCCCGAAGATCCAAAGGAGGCATTCGAGTTCTCCGCATTGTCCTTCGACCTGGCCGACCGCCTGCAAACACCCATCTTCGTGATGCTCGACCTCGACATCGGCATGCAGGATTGGCTCTGCGATCCCCTGACGTGGGACGACAAGCGCCACCTCGATCGCGGCAAGGTGATGACCTACGAGATGCTCGAAGCGGGCAAGGACTTCGGGCGCTATCTCGACGTCGACGGGGATGGGATTCCCTACCGGACCTATCCCGGCACGCATCCCACGCGCGGCTCGTATTTCACCCGGGGGTCGACCAAAGATCGTTACGCGCGTTATACCGAGGACGGCGCAACCTACGTCGATAACGTGCAGCGGCTGCTGCGCAAGTTCGAGACCGCCAAGCAGCTCGTGCCGGCTCCAGTACGGCGCAATGCGGCGCAGCCGACGCGCTTCGGCGCCATTTATTTCGGATCGACCGCTCCGGCGATGGACGAGACGCTCGCGTCTCTGGCGGCGACAGGTATTCACATCGACACGCTGCGCATTCGCGCTTTTCCGTTCCACGATTCGGTCACCGACTTCATCGCCGCGCACGATCAGGTTTTCGTCGTCGAACAGAATCGCGATGCCCAGCTTCGCTCGCTCCTGGTCAACGAGCTGGTGATCGACCCGGCGCGGCTCATCCCGGTCCTGCATTACGACGGAACGCCCATCACGGCGCGCTTCATCGGCAGCGAAATCGCCGAAAAGCTGGCGATGTTCAATGTGACTCCGCTGCGCAAGGTGGCGCCGTGACTCGGTGTCGACGTTTCTTAAGGACGTTCGCCCTGAGCTTGTCGAAGGGCGAAATGGGCGCCGTTCATGCTTCGACAGGCTCAGCACGAACGGAGCACGTTCGCCCTGAGCTTGTCGAAGGGCGAGAGGGGTGCCGTTCATACTCAGCACGAACGGATTCAACACGATGAGGCCGAAGTGACCTATCTTGCCAAACCGAAACTTCACCATCCGGAGCTTCCCCGCAACAAGCTCGGCTTTACCCATCGCGACTACGAAGGCACCGTATCGACGCTGTGCGCCGGCTGTGGGCACGATTCGATTTCCGCGGCGGTCATCCAGGCTTTTTACGAGCTCGACATCGCGCCGCACCGCGTGGCCAAGCTTTCCGGCATCGGCTGCTCGTCGAAGACGCCGACGTATTTCCTGGGCAGCTCGCACGGCTTCAACAGCGTCCACGGCCGCATGCCCTCGGTGCTGACCGGTGCGAATCTGGCCAACCGCGATCTGATCTACCTCGGTGTGTCCGGAGACGGCGACTCGGCGTCGATCGGACTCGGACAGTTTGCGCATTCGATGCGCCGCGGCGTCAACATGGTCTACATCGTCGAGAACAACGGCGTGTACGGGCTCACCAAGGGCCAGTTTTCGGCGACCGCCGACAAGGGCTCCAAGTCCAAGCGTGGCGTGATCAACAGCGATGAGCCCATCGACATGGTCATGCTCGCATTGCAGCTCGGCGCGACCCTGGTCGCACGCAGCTTCTCAGGCGACAAGACGCAGTTGATCCCGATCATCAAGGCGGCGGTCCAGCACCCCGGCGCCGCGTTCATCGACGTGATCAGCCCGTGTGTGGCGTTCAACAATCACGCCGGATCGACCAAGAGCTACGATTTCGTGCGCGAGCACAACGAAGCCGTCAACCGCCTCGACTTCATGCCGATGCACTCGGAGATCACGACCGACTACGCGCCCGGCAGCGTGCAGGAGGTGATGCAGCACGACGGTTCGGTGCTGCGCCTGCGCAAGGTGCGCGACGACTACGACGCAAGCGACCGCATAGGCGCGATGAATTACCTGCAACAGCGGCATGCCGAAGGGGAGATAGTCACGGGGCTGCTTTACGTCCATGCCGATCCCTTGGACATGCACGCCGCGTTGAACACGATTGAATCGCCGCTCAACCAGCTCGGCGAGAAAGAGCTCGTTCCCGGCGCCGCGGCGCTGGAAAAATTCAACGCGATGCTCCGCTGACGCCGGAGCGGCTGTCGGGCGGCGGCGACGCACGCGCGCGCCGGCAGCGAGTTAGAATCGGCGCATGCGCCTGTTCTGGCGAATCCTGGCCGCTTTGGCGGGCCTCCTGCTCCTGCTGGTCGTCGCTGTCGCGATTGCGATACGCGCCGTCGACGTCAACGACTTCGCCGGACCCATTGCGCAGCGCGTAAAGGAAGCGACCGGCCGGGAGCTCGCCATCAAGGGCCGCATCGATTTCAAGCTGTCGCTGGAGCCTACCCTGACGATCGACGACGTCACGCTTGGCAACGCGAGCTGGGCGAAGTCGCCGCAGATGCTTTCCGCACGACGAGTCGAGGCGCAGGTCGCGCTGCTGCCCCTGCTGCAGCGCCGTTTCGAGGTCATCCACCTGACCATCGTCGAACCCACGATTGCGCTGGAGACCGATGCGCACGGCAAGGGCAACTGGGAGGTTCAGCCGGTCCGGGCGGGTCCCGCAAGCGCGACGACAGCAAGCGCGACAGCCGACGCGTTTGCGATCGGAGACCTTGCGATCAAGGACGGCACGCTCACCTATCGCGATGGCGAAACGAACAAGGTGACCAACGTCGTCATCGAGAGCCTGGCGCTGCACGCTCGCGATGCAAGCTCGCCCGTGAGCGCGCGCTTTCGAGGCAAGATAGACGACCTCGCGGTCGCCTTGGAAGGCGATCTCGGCCCATTGGACGCTCTCGCCCAGCGCCGCTGGCCTTATCCCGTGTCTGTCAAAGGGGAAATCAACGGCAAGTCGGCGACGATCGCGACCAAGGTCCGCGTCGAGGACCACACCGTCAATCTCGATGAGCTGCAGCTCGGCCTCGGGCAAAGCTCGATGAGCGGCCAGGTCAGCGCAAAGAGCGGATAAGCGCGGCGCAGGATCATTTTGAAAATCGACGCACCGACGCTCGCCCTGGCCGATTTGCCGCTGGGGAACAAAGCCTCGACCGCCAAGGCGCAGGAGTCGGCCGCGCGCGCGGCGCACGATGCGCATTTTTTCGCCGACGTCGCTGTCCCCGTCGAGGCATTGCGCACGTCCGACATCGACGGCGATGTCAGCGTCGGCCAGTTGCTGCTTGTAGGAGGACACCCTATCGACAACGTTCGCGTGCAATTCATCGTGCGGGACGGGAAGCTCGCGTCCCCTCTCGTGTACGCGTCGATATTCGGCGGGTCGCTACAGGGAAGGATGGATCTGGATGCGTCGCCGGGGCACGAGCCTGTCTTGACGCTTCGCCTCGAGGCCAAGGACCTCGAGGCGGCCGCGCTGCTCGCCGTGACCGGATCGAAGCGCGAGATCCATGGCGGCAAGACCGACGTCAAGATCGACCTTGTCGCTCGCGGCGACTCGCCGCGGCAATGGGCGAGCAGCGCGACAGGCAGCGTTGTCGCGCTTGTCGGCCAGGCGACGCTCGCCAATGCCCGGCTCGACGTCGAGTCGCCGCTGACGCGCCTGAACGAAGCTATGAATCCGTTTTTCAAGGTCGATCCATCGACCGAGCTTCAGTGCGCGGTGGCGCGACTCCCGCTCAAGAACGGTGTCGCGCAGATCGACCGCAGCATCGCGTTCGAAACGGCAAAATACGGCGCGTCGGCGAGCGGCTCGATCGACTTTCGCAGCGAGACACTCGATCTCGCCATCAAGCCGCAAGTGCGCGAAGGCGTTCCGATTAAGGTGCCACAGGTCGCGGAGCTGGTGCGTTTCCGCGGGCCGTTCAAATCACCCGCGGTGGCGATCGACGCGGTGGGAGCGGCGACAACCGTCGCGCGCATTGGCGCCGCGGTCTACACGGGTGGCCTGTCCATCATCGGCGAATCCCTCCTTTCGAGCGCCAGCGCGGCGGGCGGCAACCTTTGCCATGTAGCGCTGGGGAGATCGGCTGCGCGCGAAATGCCTTCGGCGACGACGGCGCCGGCGAAGCCCGACATGCCCCTCGTCGTTGATCTCGGCAAAGCAATCGGAAAGGCTCTTCACCGATGAGCGCACGTAGCGAACCGGCCGGGCGGTCGCCTTTGTCGCGTGGCAGGCTTGCTGGCAGCCGTCGCGCGCGATAGCATGGCAACAGTGAAACAGGAGCGATATGGTCCGGCGGCGGCGTAGGGTGGTTGGGGCGTTGATGATCCTGAGCATGCTGTGCGCTCAGATCGTCACGGCGGCGCATGCCTGTCCGCTCCTGCTGTCACCGCTTTCGGCTCCGACCGAGTTGGCGGGGCAATCCCCCGTGCCCGCCGTCGATGCGATGCCGGCCGATTGTGCCGACGCATCGAAAGAACCCGTTTCCGACCCGAACGCGTGCGAAGCGCACTGCGGCTTCGGCATCCAGCTCGATATTCAGGCTCAAACACTCGAAGCCGCGCTTGCGCCGCAACCGGCGCTCACCGTCCATGTCGCAGATGTCGGTGTCTCGATACCAAGCATCGCTGTCCAACTCTCGGTGCTCGTCGCCGCACCTCCTCGCTCGCTTCTTTTCAGTCGCTTCCTGATCTGATCTTCGCATTGCGCTGAGGCCGACGCGCAGTCCGCGCGCCGGCGTGCTCCACGTGCATGCGGAGGTTTTATGGTCTATCACCGGGCTGCGCGAGCAGCCGTCAAACGAACGACAGCGCTGGCACCAGTTGTGCTGATCTTGTTGTTTTCGTCCACACCGTTCGCGCAGCCGCCACTGACGCTCGAAGAGGCGCAACGCCGCGCGGTCGAACGCTCGCGCGGGCTCGCGGCGCAAGATTTCGCGACGACTGCGTCAAGGGAAATGGCGGTGGCTGCTGGTCAGCTACCCGATCCGATCGTAACACTCGGGGTCAATAACTTGCCGATCGATACGTCAGATCGGTTCAGCTTGACGCGCGATTTCATGACGATGCGGAGCGTCGGGGTGATGCAGGAATTCACCCGCACAGAAAAGCGCGAAGCTCGCGCCGAGCGATTCGAGCGCGAAGCCGAAAAGTCTTTCGCCGAGAAGGACGTGAGCCTCGCCGCCATTCAGCGTGGCACCGCACTGGCTTGGCTCGACCGTTATTACGCGGAAGCGATGCAGACGGTGATATCCGAGCAGAGCCGCCAAGCCCAGCTCGAAATCGAAGCTGCAGAGAGTGCGTATCGGGCAGGACGAGGCAATCTGGCCGATATCCTGGCCGCCCGCAATGCGTTGGTGCTTCTCGATGATCGCGCTAGCGAGGTCGGGCGCAAAGCGAGTGCGGCCAAGATCGCCTTGGCGCGCTGGATTGGCAATGACGCCGATGCGCCGCTAGCGGGCAAGCCGGCGATCGACGCTATCCGCCTCGATCCGAGCACGCTTGAAGCGGACATCGCCCACCACCCCGAAATCGCGGTGCTCGCGAGGAAGGAAGACATCGCCGCCGCCGACGTCAGGGTGGCACAGACCAACAAGAAGGCGGACTGGAGCGTCGCCCTCATGTACAGCCAGCGTGGGCCAGCCTATTCCAACATGATTTCGGTCAACGTCTCGGTCCCGTTGCAATGGGACCAGAAGAACCGCCAGGATCGCGAGCTTGCAGCCAAGCTCGCGATGTTGGACCAGGCCCGGGCCGAGCGCGAGGACATGCTGCGGGCCCATACCGCCGAAGTGCGCGCCATGATCGCCGAATGGGAGAATGATCGGGAGCGCAGCGCCCGGTATGCGCGGGAAGTTCTGCCGCTGGCAACGGAACGCTCACAGGCCACCCTAGGTGCCTACCGGGGCGCGAAAGCGAGCATCACCGACGTGTTGCTGGCACGCAGAAGCGAAATCGAAGTGCGCATGCAAGCACTGCAACTCGATATGGACACAGCTCGGCTGTGGGCGCAACTCAACTTCCTTTTTTCCGCGGACGACGCCTCGCGCGCGGCGTCGACTTCGACGGAGCACCGGCGATGAAAGGCAAACATCTTCTGATCGTATTGATAGGTGTGATCGTCATCGGCGCGGCCGGCTACGGCCTGTATCGCTTTGGCATGAGTCGCGGCATGCAGATGGCCGGCACCGCTTCGAATGCGCCGGCAGGCGCGCAAAAGGCAGGCGACGCGGATCCAGCGACAGGCAGAAAGGTGCTGTACTGGCATGACCCAATGGTGCCGGGCCAGAAATTCGATAAGCCCGGCAAATCCCCATTCATGGATATGCAACTCGTG
>VBCZ01000214.1 GCA_005889025.1 Betaproteobacteria bacterium | reverse complement strand
GCCTGTCGCGCGGCCCGCGGGCCGCCCCTTGGTCCCGTCCGATCGCACTGGAGACGGCATTGCACGGCATTTATGTTCTGAATGGCCCCAACCTGAACCTGCTGGGAAAGCGCGAACCGGACATCTACGGTCACACCACGCTCGCCGAGATCGAGCAGCGTTGCCACAAAACTTGTTCGAGTCTTGGCTTGAGTCTGGTATTTCGGCAGACCAATCACGAAGGTCAGTTAGTTGATTGGGTTCACGAGGCCCGCGAGCATGCGTCTGGAATTGTCATCAATCCAGCGGGCTATTCGTTTACGTCAGTAGCGTTGCTCGACGCGCTGAAGGCATCCCAGCTTCCCGTCGTCGAGGTTCACATCACCAACATTCATCGTCGGGAACCGATTTACCACAACTCGCTTGTGTCGCTGGCCGCAACGGGCGTGATCTGCGGGCTGGGTCCGCTCGGCTACGAACTCGCACTCACCGCCTTGGCCGAGCGCCTGAAATCTACGGCCTGACCTCATCGCAACATGGAAGCTAAGTTCTAAGCGACATCCACCTGATGTCGGAAACAGACAACGAAAGCCAAACATGAAGACAATACGAGGACAAGTCATGCGGAAATTTCAATTGCTGGCTCTTGCTGTTCTAGCAAGCGTTTCACTCGGCGCGATGGCGCAGCAAAGTCCTGTACTGTTCTACGGGATCATGGAGTTGTCTGGAACCGGGGCAACGCCAGGTAACAACTTCGACAATGGCGTCAAGCTCGCTGTCAAGGAAATCAATGCCGCCGGAGGTATCCTCGGACGCAAGATCAACTACGTTTCCACGGACACGCAAACAAATCCGGCCGTCGCAAAAGCGATGAGTCAGAAGGCCATCGACGAAGGTGCGTACGTCGTCCTTGGTCCGGTCCACTCGGGGTCGATGATCGTCAGCATGGGCGAAACCCGTCGTGCGGAGATCACAAATTTCACTGGCGGAGAAGCAGCCGTAATCACCCAGCAAGGCAATCCGTACGTGTTCCGGACGTCCTTCACGCAATCGACGTCGATGCCCAAGCTGGCCCGCTACATCAAGGACCAGTTAAAGGCGAAATCGATCGCGATTGCCTTCACCAACAATGACTTCGGGAAGGGCGGGCGCGACGAGATGGTGAAGGCTTTGGCCGCGCAGGACATCAAGGTACTTGCAGACGTTTCGACAGACCCAGGCCAGATAGATTTCTCCGGGCCGGCTCTGAAGATAATGCAAAGCAGTGCTGATGCGCTGTTTGCCTACCTTACGGAAGAGGAGGGCGCCCGGTTGCTTCGAGAATTGAAGAAGCAGGGATTCGACAAGCCCATCATCGGCGAAACGACGATCATCGGACAGAAAGTCATCGAATTGGCCGGTAATGCGGCCGATGGAATATTGGGCCACGTGGGACTGACACCTGATGCGCCGCAAACTGCCGTAAAGGCGTTCGACGAGAAGTATCTGAAAGAATACAAGCAACGGACCGATCATAACGGGATGAAAGGCTATAGTTCCGTCTACATCGTCAAGGCGATGACGGAGAAGATCGGCAAATTCGATTCCAAGGTGTTGGCTGCCGCGCTGCACAGGGGTGCTGCTGGATGTCAGCTTCGATCAGAAGGGCGACCTCGATCGCGAGAGCTTCATTGTCAAAGTCGTTGGTGGAAAGCAGCAGGTCATAGCGACCGTGCCGCCTATCGGTGCAAAGTAAACGTGGCCTGAAGATCGTAACGCGATCGTGCCGACTTCAGGTGTTGGTCAGCCAACGACCGTCGGGTCGACCGATCGGTTCCGCAGACGCGCAAGCGAGCAATAGCTCGATAACGCTGTTGAACGACCGCTCCCAGCGAGTTTGCTATACGGCCGCAGTTGGCCGTACTGAAACCCTCGCAAATAGCTGAGACGGAGCCATTGCTGCCTGTCGTCGTTCTTGTCAGGTCAAAACAGGAAGGGAACCAGTGCGGCGACACGCTGGCTGTACGCCTGATACGACTCTCCGAACTGCTCGCGCAACCACCGCTCCTCGAACCGAAGTTTGCGCCACAAGGCCCACAAGGCAATGACGACAGCAAGCACGCCGCGCCACTCCGCACGAGCCAGCGCTGAACCCACAAAGGCAAGTAAGAGCCCGCTATAGATTGGGTGACGTACGATTGAATAGGGGCCGGAAGTAATTAGCTCGTGATCTTCCTTGATAGTAACGATGCCGCTCCAATTCCTACCGATTTGGATGCGCGCCCAAACGGTAAACAGCAAGCCTCCGGCGGTCAGCGCGACGCCAACCCAGAATGGCCATGCAATCAGCGGAAGAAAGCGATTGCCGAGGACAGGCAGAGGGATTCTTGGAACCCACAGCAGCAAGGCGGCCAGCACGAGCGGAATCACATGCAAGAGCCGCGACCAAAGGGGTTCATGTCGCGCCGTGACCTTGACATTGCGCGAGAGCAGCCACCAGTACGCCGCCCAACTCAGCCACATGACGGGGAAGAGATAGAGAGAGCGCAGTGCTCCATGTGTGATGATAGTATGGAACGATGACTTCGATGAATTATCCGCGAGTGACTGAAGCACGCGACCGGCACTGTGATTGGGATGTCGCGAACAATTACTCAACGACTTCATACGGGATCTGTCGGTCGCCAACAACGCGCTCAAGACTCTCTGTCGCGTATGGGGCGCGTTGCTTCGCGCCGGGTTCGTCAATCAGATTCGCAATCTACAGCCGCTCTGTCGATTGATTCCGGTCGCTCTATTACGCCGTATACTTGTTAGACCATCGCACAGCTTATGTTTGAATGGGCCCTCAATGACCGCCTTGATGGGATCCATCGACCGCAATGATCCTTACATGAAGTGGCGCCGGTTATTGCTGGCATGCGCAACACTACTCGCGGCTTCGTTTTCAGCCGGGGCAGCAAGCGATGCGGCTGACCCCGCTGTAGTGAAAATCCGCACGTTTTACGACACGCTTCTCACCGTCATGCAGCAGGCAGACAAGCTCGGTATCCGCGGTCGCTACGACAAATTGGCTCCGTCCATTCACACGACGTTCGATCTCGCCGCGATGACGCGCATCGCGATCGGACCCGGCTGGAATTCGATTGCGCCCGAACAACAGGCCGCTCTTGTCGAGAACTTTTCCCGAATGACGATTGCGACCTACGCCAATCGCTTCGATGGCTATTCCGGAGAACGTTTCGAGGTCGCGCCCGCGTCGGAAGCCAGAACTACCGGCCGGATCGTACGCAGCAAACTGGTTCCGTCGAGCGGAGAATCCATAACGCTCGATTACTTGATGCGCGGTTCGGGTGACACCTGGAAAGTCGTCGATGTCTATCTTTCGGGGACGATAAGCGAGCTTGCCACGAGGCGGTCTGAGTTCAGCGCAATTCTCAATTCCGGGGGACCGAACGCCCTGATCGAAAGCCTTCGCCAGCAGACGGGAAAGATGATGCGATCTTCCAGCGCGGGGCCTGGCGCAGGCGCGCGCTGACACGATCGACGCTCGCACAGCGCAAACTCGACGCGGATGCTATTTCTGCGGCTCGTCCACGGATGTTCCGGGATCGGTTAGCTCGTATGGCTGATCCTTCACCCCTCTTGCTTCGAGCAGCTGGATCTGACGCCGCTGCTGCATGATACTTTTCAGGTGGGCGTAATAATCCAGCGCGCTCGCCTTGATCTCATCGAGGGTTTCGATGTTGCGCGCCCGCAGGTCAATGCCGTCCACCACGCCGACCGCAAGATTTGCATGACTCGAGGCGATGAGCGCTGGAGGGGTCGTCAGAACATCGACGCCAAGGCCAAAAGCATCGCGAAGGTTCGACGGCCCGAGAAGCAACAGTACAAGGTATGGACCATCGTCAACTCCCCATGTATAGAGCGTCTGGCCAAAATCGCCGGATTGCTTCGCGAATCCTCGCTCCGCCGCCAAGTCGAACATGCCCGCAAGGCCAACAATCGTGTTGATGAAAAACCGAGCGAATGTGACGCCCGCGGCGTCGGGTCGCCGCTGCAGCAGTTCGTTGACGAAGATTCGCGGCTCGGCCAGGTTATCAATCACCGAGCGTATTCGATCGCGCGTCCACTGCGGAAGGATCGCACGGTAAGTTTCGGCAATCGGCTTGATCAGCGCGGTATCGAGCGCGGTGTTGGTGTCGAACACGGCACGATTGAGTGATTCCAGCGGATCGTCGGGCTGCGGCCGGTCGACATGAGGCATCGTG
>VBCZ01000002.1 GCA_005889025.1 Betaproteobacteria bacterium | reverse complement strand
TACGCGATATAAGCGAGCGCTTCGGTGGCGCAGGCGAGACGCTGTGTTTCGTCGGCGAGCGTATCGCGCAGAGAGAGCCACGCATCGGCCGCCGCGTAGGCGTGCGTCATCCCGTCGCGCAACCGCGCGTGCGTGGCGTGTACGACGCGCCGCAGCGCCAGCTCGGGCCCGGCGCCCGCCTTGCCCAGGCGCGCGAGCTCGCGCGCGATGCGGGCGGTATCGTACTCGGCCAGCGCCTGGTCGAGATGCTGCAACGCCCGCTCTGTGCGCTCGGCGGCCGGAGGGTCGCGGGTATCCAGCCACACGGCGCCATCCTCGATTTTCACGGGATAGATGCGCAGATTGTCGCCGCCGTAAATGGTGGCGCCGGTTCTCAAGTCGAATTTCCAGTTGTGCCAGTTGCAGGTCAGCACGCAATCGGCGTCGAGCGCGCCTTCCACCAGCGGATAACCCTCGTGCGGACAGCGGTTGTTGCAGGCAAGGATCTGGCCTTGATGGACGAACAGCGCGACATGCTTGCCTCGGAGCTTCACGGCGATGGGGCGCGACGGTTGCAGCCGATCGAGCTCGACCGCGCGAGTCCACTCGGCAGCGCCGGAGGTCAGTGAATCGTCTGGCATGGTGCTTCCTGGGTGCGTTCCTTTCGATGCGCTCCGATGGTCGCAGCGTGCGGCGTCTGCGTCAAACCTTCGTCAGCGTTAGACCTCCAGCTCATCGCACAGCTAAGCGGTTCGCGAGCGTCGGAGGGACCACTCCCAAAGAGGCGATACGGCTGAGAGGCTTGGCTGGCGCGTGCGCGTGCGAGCCACCAAATGACAGAGGCGACGGCCAAAGCCGTCGCCTCCATTACGCTATTGCTGTGCTGCTATTGACCGTGATCCCTGTAGGGAGCCGCCTCCCGCGAAACTCGATAGACGACAGCCGGTTCGCTGTAAGCGCCACGATACACGACGGTCGGCGCGCGATAGACGACAGCGGGTTCGCTATAGACTACGGCGGGTTCCTGATAAACGACGGTCGGCTGCTGATATACGACGGGCGCTCTGGAATGAGCAGGCGTTACGTCGTAATGATAAAAACCTGGGCCCATCTCGACGGTTGTCGCGCAGCCGCCGAGCAATGCACCCAATGCCACGGTCCCTAGAATCGCTTGCTTGGATACGCGTCTCATAAGAGGCCTCCTTCCATCTTGCCTTTGTATGGCAAGTGGAGCCAATGGAGAGTTCCGCAGAAAGCGGCACAGAATCGCGCAATCGGTTGTAGGGCGAGCGCCTACATCGAGCGGTCTTGCCACGGACAAACTACGGTTGCGATGTCAGGCAGCGCGATTGCGGGATCAAGCGGGGGAAACCGGAAAACGTGGTCTGACCCCGATTCATAGCGAGCTTGCGAGGTCGCGCAGTGTCTGGCGCGGGTTGTCTTCGATCGGCGAGCCGTGCGACACCAGGATGCGCTTGAGCGACTCGATCTCGGCCCATTGCAACAGCTGTGCGCGCAACGCATTCTTGTCCGCGATCATCGCCATCTTTACAACCTTGGGGATTTGCGCTTTCTTGCCGGCGAATCCGGCGATGCGCAGCAGCCAACCGCCATTGCGCATGTTGCCGACCACGTCGTTCAGCACCAGCGTTGTGCCGGTTTTCGTGCGAACGACCAGCGCCGATTCGCAGGCGCGCGTTCCAGGGACGGTCACGAACTGCACGGTTGGATCATCGAAGCGGGGCGCCGTCGTGTCGACCGGCACAATCTTCTCGACCTTCGCTCGAGCGCCTTCGGGCGCGACGACGTGCATCGCCGGGTAGCGGTCCTTCCAGATCTTCGCGTCGAGCCGGTGCTTGTCGCTCGGCACGATCAGGAACGCGGGGCGGCCGCGCGCTTCGAGCGCGGCCATCTCATCCTCGTCGAGCGCGATCGCGCTGAACACCACCAGCCGCGAGTCGTTCAGCCGCACCACAGTCATGCGCCGCGGCAGGTCCGTCAGCGGCATGTGGATCTTGCCGACGACCGTCAGGATGTTGTCGTCGATTTGCTCGGGCTTGTCGTGCGGCAGGACTTTCCATTGTTGAAACGGCTTGGTCATGACCGACTCCTTTGCGGGTGGACGTCTTCCGGCAACGCGCGAATCCCGGCTCCCCGCCCGCTGTGCAGGCCGTTCGACGAGCTTACGGCACCCTCGGGCCGGATGACGGCAAGCGCAGCCCGCGCCGCCTACGATCGAGGAGGTTACTTCGCCCTCGGCTTAGCCTTCCACAGCCCCAGCATCGCGCCGGTCGGATCGACGATGATCGAAAGCCAGCCCATGTTCATCACCTCGGTAACCTCCTTCATCACCTTGCCGCCGAGCGACTTTGCTTTTTTGGTCGAGGCTTCGATGTCGTCGACCAGGACATAGGCGAGCCACATGGAAGGTGCGTTGGGCATAGGATTCTTCATCAATCCGCCTCCGGTGCCTTCACCCACCCCGATCATGGTGTAGGTGCCGCCTGCTGCGTCGTTCGGTATGTCTTCCAACTTCCAGTCGAAAAGCTTGCCGTAGAAGCTCTTCGCCTTAGCGACATCGTTCGTATTGAGCTCGACGTGCACGAAAGGATTGGCCATTCTTGTCTCCAGTGATTGAAGCGGTTATCGTGAAAGAAAACGGCCGAGCCGGTCCAGACTGCCGTTCCAGCCTTGCTGATGGCGATCGCGCGCCTGCGTGTCGAAGAAACGTCTGTGGGTTAGGACGAGCTCAGTCTCATGCCCTGAGGGCTTGAATTCGACCGTAACCAGCGATTCGCGTTCCGGCGTGCTCTCCCAAGCCCACGTGTATACAAGCTTCTTGTTGGGAATGACTTCCCGGAACACGCCGCCCACGCGGTGCACTTCGCCGTCCGGGGCGTGCATCACCATGCGATAGCGGCCGCCCACGCGGACATCCGTCGTGACTTCCGATTCGCCCCAGGCGTCGCCCGGCCCCACCCACTGTTTCATTTGTTCGGGGTCCGTCCACGCCGCGTAGACCGCGGCGACGGGGGCTTTGTAGGTGCGTCGGATTTGGAGACTGGTCTTGTCATCGATTGCGATTTCCATGATTCTTTCTCCTTTT
>VBCZ01000213.1 GCA_005889025.1 Betaproteobacteria bacterium | reverse complement strand
GCGAGGGAGCTGCTTTTCGAGCCGCGACACTCCCGCTTTACGCTAGATCCGCGACCGCTTCCGGCTCCACTTCGCGCAGCGCCGCGCGCAAGAGCTCTGGGTCCCCGGTTTTTAGCAAGGCCGCGTCGGACAGCATCCTTCGCCATGCCCGCGCTCCGGGTGCGCCGTGATAGAGGCCCAGAACGTGTCGCACGATTGCGCGCAGCGTGACACCTCGCGCGAGCTGATCTTGCGCGTAGGGAATCAGCGCTTCGACGATCTCGGCGCGCGGACGCACGCCCGAGCATCACCCCGTCGACGAAGTCGAGCTCGCGAATGATAGTTTCGGCAGCATCGAAACCGCCGTTGATGGCGATGGAGACGTCCGGAAACTCCCGCTTGAGCCTGTGCACGACGTCGTAGCGCAACGGAGGGATCTCCCGGTTCTCCTTGGGTGACAGGCCCTTGAGCATCGCGTTTCGCGCGTGAACGATGAATGCGCTTGCGCCTGCTGCAGACACCGTGCCGACGAAGTCGCGGACGAACGCGTAATCGTGGTTGGCGTTGAGGCCGATGCGATGCTTGACCGTCACCGGCACGGCGACGGCATCGCGCATCGCCTTCACGCAATCGGCGACCAGCGCGGGCTCTGCCATCAGGCAAGCGCCGAAACTTCCGGTCTGCACCCGCTCGCTGGGGCAGCCGACATTGAGATTGACCTCGTCGTAGCCCCAGCGCACGCCGAGCCTCGCGCAAGCGGCGAGCGCTTCAGGGTCGCTGCCGCCGAGCTGGAGCGCCAGCGGATGCTCCGCAGGGTCGAAATCGAGATGGCGCGCAAGGTCGCCGTGCAGCAGCGCACCGGTCGTGATCATCTCCGTGTAGAGGCGCGCGTGCGGCGTGATCAGTCGCAGAAAGTACCGACAATGACGGTCGGTCCAGTCCATCATGGGCGCAATGCAGAGTACGTGGTCGCTGCGTGTCATGCGCTGGCGAAGCCTGGCATCAACAAGAAAGTATTAGGTCGCCATGCATTTCGCTCCAAGCAGTCCTTCAAAAGGCGTACTGGAAGTGCGAGATCAGCGGGTGGCGCCTGCGTCGCGAGCGGTGGCGCGAGTGATGTCCGATCAACCAATGTGGGCGGGCCGGATCATGTTACGCGAATGATGATAGTAGGCTGGGGTCGTAGCAGTCGACCCTGGCCGTACTTTCACGTGTTGTGCGCGGAGGAGTGCTGCGGTCGCCACGCGAACATTTTCCGACCGAGTAACGTTCCCAGTCCAACGAGCAAAGCGGCAGAGCCGAGGTTCCACATCAGGATCATAACGGTTGCATCAAACTCATGGAACAGCGAAAGCGCCGAGGCGGTAATGGCAGCCACGGCCAGGCTGCCGGCCAGCGCGACGAGCATCGGACGCAGCGGTGCCACATGGCGGAGCATCACGAAAAGGAGCAGCGACAACGGCACACTGACAAGCACCAGCGTGGCGAAACAACGCGCCGCTTCGCCCAAGCGAAGGCTGCCGGGATTGACGACGACCCAATCGGTCAGGCAGCCGTAACCGATGGTCGAGATCCATATCGCAAGCGCGGGCAGCGGAAGCAGCAGCCAGGCGCGCGAGCGGTCCGGAAGGCTCACCAGGAATGCGGCCAGCGCCGCAAGGATGCCGGTGAGCAATGACGCGGCGATGCTGACGACGAAGGTCGGCTGGTGCAGTCGCTGCGCCAAATCCGGTCGGCCACCGTGACTGACGGCGAGCAGGACCAGTACTACCACTGCAAACGACAGCCAAAGCGTGGCGCGCGCAAGCGGTGGCCTCAAGCGCCGAACGGGCGTCACGTTCGCGGCCAGTGCCTCGATCACGTCAGGCGTGGTAATCACTTCTCGTCACTTGACTGGGTGAGTATCTTTCTCAAATTCTTCAGCGCACGATGCATGGCCACCTTCAGCGCTGCAACGGACATGCCGCTTGCTGCCGCTGCCTGTTGCAATGACATTTCCTGCAATTTGAGCAAACGAACAGCTTCGCGCTGACCCGGGGGCAGGCTCGCGATCGCGTCCCCCAGGACACGCTTGTTCCAGTCTGCTCCCCCTAAGTTCGCTTCGGGTGCGCAAAAGGTTTCATGCTCTAGGTTGAGCGCGACCTCTCTTGCCCGGGTGCGCCCCTGGCTGCGGAGCCGATCAATGATCCGTCGCTTCGCGATGGCGACCAACCAAGGCCCAAAGGGACGGTGCGGGTCATAGGTATGACGGATCGCGTGCACGGTGAGCAGCACATCTTGCACCGTGTCTTGAACATCGCCCGGATCGCGGTGATGGCGTCGCGCAAGCGAAGACAAATAGGGGGCGATGTCGATGAGCAGCCGCCGGTAGGCTTCGCGGTCGCCGCTTTGCGCACGAGCCATGAGAATCGACCAGTCGAAATCGCGTGCCGCGGCCTCGTTCCCGCTTGCACCTCCTACATCACTGCTCTCGGCCTCGGCCTGACCCGAGGCGACGAGGGTCAGCGGCAGGACCCGATCGCGCGAGCCTGACGCCATATCTCGTGATGTGCCGCTAACGCGAAAACAAACTCAATTGCCATGGTTACTTGAGGTGCCTTCAACGCTGTCGAAGATACACCCCGGCGTGGCGGGAATGGCTAAAAATATTTTTTGCGCCGCAGGTAACCTTTTGCGACGCTCCGACGAACTTGCACTTGTCAGTCTCGACCCGAGACCTTTCACAGGAGGTGTTCGACCATGGATCGTCGTCTATTCGCTGGTTCCGTTCTTTCCGCTGCGGTCGGGCTGGCCCTGGGCATGCAGGGCGTGGCAGAACAAGCGCAAGGCATGGATATGAGCAAGGCCCCGCAAGTCGTTAAGGACAACATGATGCGGGCGCAAGCCAACAAGCTGGAAAAGTGCTACGGCATCAACGCCGCGGCCAAGAACGACTGCGCCGAAGGGGCCCATTCGTGCGCCGGCCAGGCGACACAGGCGCGCGATCCGAAGTCGTTCGTCCTGCTGCCCGCCGGCGATTGCAGCAAGATACAGGGCGGAAAAACCTCAGCGTGAGCGTAAAGCGCGTGGCTCTTCGGTCCACCCGAGGGACGAAGCGCAACTCGATTCCTG
>VBCZ01000212.1:539-2158 GCA_005889025.1 Betaproteobacteria bacterium | reverse complement strand
TACGACGATGCCGCGATCATCGGGCTCTCGCTCGATGAGCAGCGCATCATTCTCACGCGCGACAGGGGTCTTCTCAAGCACACTGCGGTGACGCACGGCTACTGGGTGCGGTCGACTGTGTCCCGTGAGCAGCTCGGCGAGGTCGTGCGCGTGTTCGATCTCGGCGGCAGCATGCGGCCGTTCACGCGTTGTATGCTTTGCAACGGGGAGCTGCAGCGGGTCGACAAGAACATCGTAGCCGATCGACTGCCGCCGCGGGTGCGCATGAATTTCGACGATTTCGCGCAGTGCCAGGAATGCGCGCATGTTTACTGGCGCGGTTCTCACTATCAGCGCATGCGACGAATGGTGGACGAACTGGCCATGGTGGAACCACGGTCCCAGCTGTAGCAGAAGTCGGATTTCCGTGTCGGCTTATCAGCCGAATAAGCTTTTTGCGAAGTTTCGGCCAGGCTTCAAGGTTCTGGCTGGCGCCAGCGGCGTGCACGGGCGCCGAAGCACTACAACCACTGGCGCGAAGTCGAAACGAACGGGATCAACTATCCCTTAATACCGCTTCGTCAGGGTCATGATCGCTCCGTCGCGCCTGATGTCCATGCGATTGAGGAAGCTCATTCCGAGCAGGGCGATGGGCAGGCTGTTGCCCTCCGTGACGACTGCGTCGACGTTATGCACGGCGACCTTGCCAAGGCGTACCGTGTCGAGCTTGAGACGATAAGCGAGCACATCGCCGTTGGCGGTCTCCATTACGGTCTTCTGCCCGTTGCGGTAGTCGAGCCCGAGTCGGCTCGCCTCGCGGGCGGGAAGCGTGATGAACGTCGCGCCGGTATCGACCGCAAATCGGATCGGCATACCGTTCACTTGGCCGTCGGCGACCAGATCGCCCCGTTCGTCTGTGGGGACCATCACGGAGTCGGCGGTATCGGCCGCGGCGGGACCCGTCTGGTTTCGCGCATGGCCCAGTGCGAGCGCTACACGTCGACCCTGGATATCGAACGTTGCGCCATCGCGCTCCACCGAGAGCAGGACGATGTCGTCGCGAGTCTTCTGTCCAATGGAGAGCGTTCGCAGGGCGCCACCTTCGATCTGCACGACGGCCTTGTTCGGGAACAGGCCGACGACATTGACGTCCATCGCGCTCACGCCGGTCGAGACCAGCAGGCCGAGAGCTAGCGAAGCAATGCGCTGGAGACGATCGCGCCTGGGTAAGTTGGGTTTGAGCATGGAAGGTTTCTATGCACATCGCATGCCAGCGCAAGAATTTCCTCTCGAAACAGTCCTCCGAGCCCTCGATCCGGGAATAGAACACTCGTGCCGACGCGCTGAACGTCACGCTCCTGGCAACGCGCGGCACCGGGATGCGCCTTGAACCAGACCGCTGGGACAACGACCGCTCCGCGAGAAAAGTTGCCGTTCGTGCGCATGCCGCTCTGTGTATTGATCGCCATGTAGCGCACACAAGTACAGCGCCGAAAACGAAGTGCGACGAAATGCGACCGCCGCGATAGTCTCGGTTCGGGCCATCAGGAGACAGTGGGTCTATGAATATGCCTGCCGCGGAGCGGCCATGCGCCCCATAGTGATCACTGGGCACGCAAGGCGGTGTAAATTAGCTTTCC
>VBCZ01000212.1:0-285 GCA_005889025.1 Betaproteobacteria bacterium | reverse complement strand
AAGGAAAGTGGTTGTTGAGAATCCTTGCGACTGAGAAGCGATTTGTCTTCGGACAATACCGGCGCCACATGAAAACCATAGGCTTCTTGGGAATGATTGACGGGATCTTCGGCGTGCCGGTGACAACGCGCAACTGGAATACCATCATGGCGACCGTTGAGGTGTTAAGAAACCCCTCTTCATTCGCCGCCGGCACCATCACCCGCCGCGCCCAGCGCTGAATGTGTGGCAGTGCATCAGCGGCACCAGACCACTCGCGCTGATGGCTTCCAGTGCTGCGGGTCT